>CAYVAP010000454.1:0-4629 GCA_964449365.1 uncultured Bacteroidia bacterium | reverse complement strand
ACAAGGTCCTCCTTGAGCAGCCCCAGCGCTTTGGCCTGCGCCTGGCCAGCGCCGAACTGTATGACCCCATCGGCTATCGCTCCCTCTGGATCAGCCGCTCGATCACCGACCTGCAGACCTTTGCCCGCGAGCATGGCACCACCTACCGGCAGCTCAAGCAGCTCAATCCCTGGCTGACGGCTAAGCGCCTCGACGCCAAGCCGGGTAAGAGCTACGAAATTCGTATCCCCCTAACCGGAGACTATATCGCCTCGGAACTGGAGGTAGAATCTTTTCAGATCCACCTTCCCGAAGTAGAAGCACCTGAAGGAGACAGCATCCTGCAACCCATTCAGATGGCCGACGATCTGGAAATCGATTCCCTCGAAATAGCCCCTGAGCTGGAGCTGAGCGTCAATGACCAGGTCTGATGCCATCAAGTCATATTCACGCACCTATATGAGCGGGGCATAGGGGCAAGAAAGGCAGAGCGCCCACTCCTCTCATATTCGCCCTCTCAGTGGCTACGCTGACGACTAATTTTACCCCGAACTCCGAACCCTGTCCTCAATGGGTGTAGGTCAAAGTTTCTAAAGGCTATTTTTCACCCCGGTAGCCCCCTCAAGGGGCCTTGTAGAGGTGCTGAGCAAAGCTCAGTAGAACAATCCATTCCCCCTTGAGGGGGACAGAGGGGATGAAATGCCTCCAAAGGGAAAACTGTCCTATCCCCCCCCTCACTCCTCATACAGTTCATACTCAGCCAGCAGCACCTTCCAGTCGGTGCTTTCTATCACCTTGAGCAGTTGAGTATTGATACGCTCTTTGAGCGCTGGGTCTAGTTGCTCCGAGAAGCCCAGGGCGTAGAGTTGGGTATTGTAATGGATTTCGGTCCGAATTTCGAGGTCTTCGAAATCGCCTTGCTGCACCACGTAGCGCAGGGCAGGTTCGTCGTAGGCCACCGCTTCTACCTCGCCTGCATCGAGGGCCTTGACTGCGGCGAGCAAATCAGGATAGGGACGAATCTGCTTAAAAAAGTGCCGCTCCAGCCAGGCTTCAGTGGCTGAGCCAACCACGGTAGCTAGGGGTCGGTCCTTGAATTGGGTGATCTCTTCGAGGTTCCAGCTCAGTTGATTGACGGTGAGGGAAGAAGCGATCCCAGCGGTGAACCCCGAAATAAGGATAATGGCAGTAAACATCCATACCAGGGCCACGATGCGCCCGCCCAGGCTGCGGGGGGATTTGTCGCCATAGCCCACGGTGGTCATGGTCACGGCAGACCACCAAATGCCGCTCCAGATACCATTGAGGCCAGGGGGAAATTCATCAGGATTGGCACGGCGCTCGAAGAGCCAGGCGAGCAGGCCAAAGATGAAGATGACCATAAAGAGCGCGCCCAGCACCCGAAAGAAGTTTAGCGAGAAAAACGCCCCCACGAATTGTAGGGCCTTTTCGAAGGATGAGGCCTGCTCGGTCAGCAGGGTAGAATGCGCCACGTAAAAGGGCACAGAAAAGTCGATCCGTTTGCTGCGCTGGCTGGTGATGCTCAGAGGAATGAGAGAGGCATCGATCTCGCCGCGGGCCAGGCTGCGCAGCAGGCTATCGAGTGGCATGCGATAGCGTACCTGGGCCAGGGAGAGCGAGGGCAGGATTTTGTCCCACAGCCAAGGGGTAACTCCTTGGGGAGTTCCCGCTTCGTCGAGGATCAAGAAAGGCGGTGTGGCGTAGTACCCCATGCGCAGGGTATCAGGACTCGATTCGGGCTTTTCCGCTTGGGCAGATAGGAGGGAAAACCAAACAAGCAGGCCAAGGCAAAGGAGACTTCGTAGACTCATATGGCGGGATGAAATAATCGCAAAGAAGCATCACAGTAAGCAAATTCCTCCATAAAATCAATCACCTCAGCGACCCTGGGTGAGCCCAGATAGCTTGGTGAGAAAATCATCGCTTTGCATGATTTGCAAGGACTCGGCCACAAAGGCCATCGCCTCGCGGCGCGCGCGCCTGCTACCAAACCACTCGCACTCTCGATACACGTCCAGGATCATCTCCTCTCGCACCAGGATGTGATTCAACCAGCGCAGGTAAGTCTTTTCGTCGGCATAAGGGCCATTGAGGCGACGATAGGGATAGTCTTCTCCCAACCCAGTGTAGCTCGCACCCACGGCCCCCGACCAATCGAAGTCGTAGGGCAGCAGAATGGGGTCGGGCTTGGTGGGCAGGCGAAAGATACGTATGTTTTTTTCCATCAGCACATCCCAGTCGGAGTTGCCGATAAGATAGTTGAACAGGCTGACCAGCACCAGGTTGTCTTCATCGATCATGGCTGGCTTGAGGCGTACCTCTTCCAGTTGGGTGGCTCCCATGCGGTCGTCGGCCACATCTTGATGCTCCAGAAAAAACGCGAAATGCGTCTCTGGCGGGATCGCACCGCGCACGTCGGTGTAGGTGATGCGGGCTGGGCGTACCCTAAGGCAATGGTCGGAGAGGATATCGTAGATGCGATAGAGCAGGTATTCGCGTAGCACCGACTCATCCTCTTTGCAGTGAGCTACCAGTTTCAGTTCATCGTGGGCTTCGAAAAGGGTGCCTTGACGGGCCGCTTGGCTGGTTTTGATTTTGAGGGGGGGAAAGGCGCAGATCTGAGGCTGCCGCCGAAAATGGCCCCGGGCGCGTACCTTGGTCGGCACCGAGATGGTATCGATTCCCTCTACGTATCGCAGCTCGGCCGGGTGATAGTCGACCACTTTGCCGCGATCAGCTTGTAGGGCCAGAATGTCGACTCGCAGTTCTACGTGGAATAGATCGCGCTGCTCGAAGAGGTCCGTAGGCTGGGCCAGCAGGGGCCGACTTAGCATGACGAAAAATATCAGCCAAAATATAAGAACTCGCATCAGGGGCAAAACAATTTGGTAAGTGATAACGATGACGCAAAGATGCGCATTAGACCTGATAAAATGAGGGGTGGCGGCTCGAGCTTACGTAAATCGCCGCTCGATCAGCAAGACATACTTGCGAATTTGATCTCCTCTGGCATCAGACGATTTTTTTGCGTTGATTTCATCTGAATGCTAACGCCTACGGATATGACCAACCGCTACTCTTTCACCCCGTGGCTGCCCCTGTTGAGCCTGCTGTTGCTTTTCGCTTGTATGAATCCCGCTTCTACCCCCGATGGACCTGCCAAGGCAGATGCTCTCGCCCGGTACCAACCCCAACCCTACGTGCAACTCACCCATCCGGACTGGAGCAAAAACGCCACCATTTATGAGGTGAATATTCGCCAGTATACCCCCGCAGGCACCTTCGCCGCCTTCGCCGAGCATTTGCCCCGCCTCAAAGCCTTGGGCGTCGACATTCTCTGGCTCATGCCGATCCATCCCATCGGCGAAGCCAAGCGCAAGGGCAAGCTCGGCAGCTACTACTCCGTCAAAGACTACTACGGCGTCAATCCTGAGTTTGGCAACATGGCGGAGTTCAAAGCCCTGGTAGATACCATTCACGCCATGGGGATGTACGTGATTCTCGATTGGGTGGCCAATCACTCCGCCTGGGATCATCCCCTCACCGAGAGCCACCCCGAGTGGTACCGCCAGACCCGTGAGGGCCACTTTCAGCCCACGCCCTGGTACGACTGGTCCGACGTGATCGACTTTGATTACCGCCAGCCGGGGCTACGCCAGTACATGACCGAGGCGCTCACCTTTTGGGTAGAGGAGGCCGACATCGACGGCTACCGCTGCGACGTGGCAGGTTTCTTGCCCGTAGATTTTTGGGAGCATGCCCGCGCCGAGCTAGACGCCATCAAGCCCGTCTTCATGCTGGCCGAATGGGAATCACGCGACCTGCACGCCCGTGCCTTTGACATGACCTACAGCTGGAGCCTGTGGGACAACATGCGAGCGGTGGCCAAAGAGGGCAAACCCATCCACGGCCTGGTGGAGTACTTGGCCCACGACGTGAGCGCCTTCCCGCGCGATGGCTACCGCATGACCTTCACCTCCAACCACGACAAAAACGCCTGGGAGGGCACCCAGTACGAGAATTTTGGCCCCGCTCTACCCCTAGCCATCGTGACCACCGTGCTGGTCAATGGCATGCCACTCATTTACAGCGGTCAGGAGGCCGGGCTGGACAGGGCCCTTTCCTTTTTCGACAAAGACCAGATCGAGTGGCGGGAGCATCCACATACCCGGCTGTACACCCGGCTCTTTGACCTCAAGCACCGCAACCAGGCCCTGTGGAATGGCCACTGGGGCGGCGAAATGGTCCGCGTGGCACACGATCAGCCCGAGGCGGTGATCGCCTTCTCCCGCGCATCCAACGGCGACCAAGTGCTCACCATCCTCAACTTCAGCGAGCGGCAGACGACCGTTACCCTCGATACCGAATATCACAAAGGCAGCTATCGCGAGCTCTTTAGCGGGCAGCGCTATGCGTTGCAGGGCCAAGATGAATTTACCCTGCAGCCCTGGGCATACCTGGTGCTGGTGAAGTGAGCGAACGGATGAGGGAAGGGGGAAGGGGGAAGTTGAAGGTTGAAAGTTGGAAGTTGGAAGTTGAAAGTTGAAAGTAAAGATAGCCGCTGGGCGCGGCTACTGAGTGAGCCAAGAGAAACGGGGGCTGACCAAAGTGCCTGATAACCTTATACCT
>CAYVAP010000453.1:0-4636 GCA_964449365.1 uncultured Bacteroidia bacterium | reverse complement strand
TGAGCAGCGGTTTATACTGTTCATTGATCCATGTTCATTGTTCACTGTTACTTAGCGGGAGGTTTTTTTCACCGATTTCTTTACCCTGCTCATGGCTCAAGCTTTCGACGATCATCGCTACCAAGGCCGCCCAAAGGCTTTTTGGCCCTTCATGAAGCGGATGTTTCGCGCGGCGCTGCAGCATCGCCTGTACTTTGGCCTTATGGTTGCCGCAGCGGTGATCACCTCGGTGGCGGAAGCCTTGGTGCCGCTGCTCTGGCAGCGCTACATCGACGATTGGGTGGCCCCGGCGGTGACTACCTTCCAGAAAACAGGCGTCGCCGAACTGGCAGGACTCACGGGATATGGCCTGGCGTACGTGGGCCTTTACCTGATCACCGTGCTGTCTATGGGAGGCTTCATCTTCTGTGCAGGGCGCTTGCAAGATCTGCTCGTCTATGATCTGCGCGAGCAGATGTTTACCCGCCTACAACATCTGCCTTATAGCTTTTATGACAAAAACGCCATCGGGCACCTCTCGATCCGCTTGACTTCTGATGCCAACAAAGTGGCGCGGGTGGTAGCCTGGGGCTTTGTGGATTTACTTTATGGCATCTTCATGATCACGGCCAGTCTGATCGCGATGTTTGCCTATCAGTGGCAGCTATCGCTGGTGGTGCTGCTGACCATCCCCCTGCTGCTATGGCTATCGATTCGGATTCGTCTGCTGCTGATCGACCACGCGCGCACCGCCCGGCGCACCTACAGCGAAATGTCGGCCTACCTCACCGAACATGTCAATGGCCTGGAAGTGAACAAAGCCACCGTGCAGGAAGCGCGCGTTTCGGGTAATTTTCGCGCAGTGACGGAGCGCTTTCGGTATGCCTCGACGCGCTCGGCCTTATTTTCTTCGCTGTATCAGCCGCTGGTGGTACTGACTGGTTCGCTGGCGGCAGCCCTGGTCATCTATCTAGGCGGTCATCTGGCCCTGGCGGGAGCAACGGGCATCAGCATTGGGGTCCTGGCTGCTTTTTTTAGCTACGCGACCCAGATTTTCGAGCCGATCCTCAACCTGACCAGCTACTTTGCCTCGGCGCAGGATAGTCTCTCCGCCGGAGAGCGGATTTTTTCTCTGATCGACGAACCCATCGCCATCAAGGACGCTCCCGGCGTTACCCAGGCGTTTGCCCCCTTGCGTGGCGACATCCGTTTTCGGGAAGTCGATTTTGCGTATGTGCCGGGCCAGCCGATTTGGCAAGCGCTCAACCTGCACATTCCGGCGGGACAATCGGTAGCCCTGGTGGGGGCTACGGGCAGCGGCAAAACCACCATTACCAACCTGGTCGCGCGGTTTTATGAGCCGCAGCGAGGAGAGATCTTGATCGATGGGGTAGGGTATCGCGATCGTACCTTGCGCAGCTATCGGCAGCAGTTGGGGGTCATTTTGCAAACGCCCCACCTCTTTTCGGGGAGTTTTCGCGACAATCTGCGCTACGGCAAGCTCGAGGCTAGCGATGAGGAGATCATCGAGGCGCTCACCTCGATTGGTGCTACCCAGTTCGTCGATCGGCTGGACGAGGCCGTAGGCGAAGAGGGAAGCAATTTATCCACCGGCGAACAACAGCTTATCTCTTTTGCCCGGGCGCTGCTCAAAGATCCGCGCATCCTGATCATGGATGAGGCGACCTCGTCGGTAGATACCCTGGCCGAGCAGCAGATTCAGCAGGGCATCCGGCACATGGTGCAGGGCAGGACCTCGATCATCGTGGCGCATCGGCTGTCGACTATCCGCGACTGCGACCGCATTTTGGTGATCGAGCCGGGCCGCATCGTGGAAGACGGCGACCACGCTTCGCTACTGGCTCAGCAGGGGGTATACTACCAGCTATATACCGGGTACCGGGGGTGATGGGATTCTCCGTTCTGCCGCGTAATTTGCAGCACGACCATGCCCAGAGAGATCCCAATGTACCTGCTCGTGCTCTGGTGGCTGGCAGGCTGTACCGCCCAACAGATCAGCAATCCGGAAGGGATCGCTGCCCCCTATACCAATCGTTTGGTAGAGGTGGCCAACCCGTATTTGCGGCAGCACGGCTACGACCCCGTCAACTGGCGACATTGGGACCAAGAAACCCTGGCCGAGGCTCGGCACGTACAGCGCCCCCTGCTGCTGGTGCTTGGGTTTTCGGCTTCGTACTGGTGCCAGCGGATGCATGAGCAGTGCTACCTCGATACGGAGGTAGCCGACCTGATGAATCGAGCCTACATCCCGGTGCTGATCGATCGCGAAGCCCGCCCCGATCTGGATGCAGCCTTGAGCGTTGCTTTTTGTTAACTCCCCAGCCCGCGCTGGATCTCACTGAGCACTTCTTCTTTGCGCACAGGTTTGGGTAGGTAGCCATCGAAGCCTGCCTCTAGAAAGCGCTCCCGATCGCCGGGCAGGGCGTAGCTGGTCACCGCAAAAATGGGCAGGTGCCGAAAGCGATCGTCCTGCCGCAGGCTGCGCATGATGGTCTCTCCGTCCTGGCTCTGACTGCCTAGGTTGATGTCCATAAAAATGATGCTAAACGACTCTTGGGCCAGGGCCGTGAAGGCTTGGCGGTCGTTGATCACGTGATGCGGCTCAAAAAGAGCCGAAATGATCTTTTTGAGGACTAATGCATTGATGGCGTTGTCTTCAACGATCAGGGCTTTGGCTTTGCTCATAACGGTCCAATTTCAGCGTACTGGTAGGGTATCGGTCTTGCAGCGGAAAACCAAGCCGGAAGGTAGAGCCCTTTCCTTGGGTGCTTTCTACTTCGATGCTACCGTTGAGGATATCGATGATGCGTTTGGTGATGGAGAGGCCGAGGCCGGCCCCTTCGTAGTTGCGGTCAAGCCCTTCGCTTTCCTGCTCGAACTTCATGAAGAGCTTTTCTTTAATGAAAGGCTGGCTCATCCCGATGCCCGTGTCTTGAATGTCGATGTAGATATGCGGCGCTGGCTGTTCCTTTCGATACAGATGCACGGTGATCTCTCCATGAGAGGTAAACTTGATGGCATTGGAGAGCAGATGCTCCAGCGCGATGCGCAGCAAGCTGGGATCGAGGTAGGCTGAGGCTTGGTCGGCATGAATGTGTAAGCCAAAGTTCAACCCTTTCTCTTGCGCCCTTGGCCGAATCTCTTGGCTCAGTGATTGGAGGATGGGCACCACGTCGCTCCAGCGCCGCGTGACCAGATGCTTGCCAGACTCGAGATGAGCCAGATCGAGAATGAGGCTCATGGTGCGTAAGATGCGCTCGCCCGACTCGCGCAGCAGAGTGGTGTACTCCTGGATGATGGGCTCGTCGGGATACTCATCCATCAGTAGCTCGGTGATGCCGATGATGCCATTGATCGGGGTCCGAAACTCATGGCTCATGTTGGCCAGGAAATGGGCCCGGGAAATATTGGCGCTCTCGGCTATCTCTTTGGCCTTGATGAGGTCTTGTTGGTAGAGCTTGACCTCCGTCATATCGATTACCTGAATGTGCAGCAGCGCATTACCCTGATAGTCAAAGTCTTCGGTCTCTAGCATCAGCCATCGGCTTTGCCCCGAGGGGAGGCTGTAGGCGATTTCTTGCGGGATGCGGGTGCGCTGCGTGATCTCGATGGCTTTGATCAGGGCCTCGATGGGGAGCGCAGCCCTGCCAAGGTCAGCCAGGCGGGTGCCCACCGGGGGCGTTTCGGTCCAGGCCAGGAGGGTCTGGGCCCGCTGGTTAAACTCGATCAGGGCAAAGTCCTGGGCATCGACCAGCAGGATGCCCGCTTTGGAGTGGTCGAAGGCGGCCTTGAGTTGACGCCGACCTCGGGCTGCGATGCGCTCTACCTCATCCTGAGAAAAATGCTGAAAGTAATAGCCCAAGAGCAGAGAAATCAGCACCGTGATGCTGTAGTTGAACAGGTAAGATTCGTACTGCACCTGCTTACTGGCCACTGGGTTGTGATCGATGAGCTGAAAGTCAAAAACAACCAAGGTTACGAAGCTCCCAAAAGTCAGAAGCAAGCAAACCATCAGGTGGATCAGCTCTCGCTTGAAGTCGAATATTAGCGAAATGAAGATGGTCAGCACCATAAATCCCAGATGCTCTCCGCTGGCAAAGCCAAACACGCTACTGGTCATCAGCAGGTTGAGGTTGGCGACTAACACCATGAAGTAGCGCCCCAGGAGGTAGAGGCGAGCATAGTTGAAACCCACGATCAACCACATGCTCAGGGCGGTACATACCTGCACGATGGTGGCCAAGGATTGCCCCATCTCGGCATACCGATAGACGTAGGGCAAAAAAATCATGCCCCCGATCAGCCCGATGCGGTTGACTAATTTCAGGCGCTTGGCCTGTCCGGTAGACAGCTCATCGGTCAAACCGACCTCGGAAAGTCTATTCCAAAAGCGTAGCATCTTGTTCAGTTGGCCGCCCATATTGAGGCAGATTTTATGATAAAGATGCGGCTCACTTTCCACAGGAGCAAGGCGAGGTAATGTATCCTCACAAAATGAAGCAGAAAGGCGAGTGACCATTTGGGTCACTCAAGCCCTCATCGTTTTATTTTGACGATGCATTGAAACCGAGTGCTTCGCATTCGAAATTCGTGATCAGAAATTCGTAATTTAAAGCGCTGATGGCTAGAATTTTAT
>CAYVAP010000452.1:0-4640 GCA_964449365.1 uncultured Bacteroidia bacterium | reverse complement strand
AGCGAGCAGATGTATGGGGAGGTGTGGGTGGAGAGCGAGGAAGGGACGCAGTGGCGGCTGCGGTTTGAGGTGGGGGAAGTAAAAAATGGATAAAACGGATGGCCTCCCATGAGGCGCGGTTGGTGAGCCGCCTTGCTCGGCGTGAGGCAGAACCAAGAACCAGCACTTGGCGGGTCCCCGGTATGCGACGTTGCAAAACCTGCCGAAGTGCCCGCTTAATCATGTGAAACCGCTTGGTTTGCAATGGTTGACCATAGGTAATCAAGCATTTTAAAATGAGAACACAATTTCAAACACAGTTTTTACGGGGTACATGGGCAGACACTTAATCACGCTTTCCCTTCCTACAAACCCTTCCGCTCTTGGTACAAAGCCCCTGTGCCAAGCGGGCAAAGGGCTGCTTCTTGAGGATGTCAAACGAATTATCACCCATTAATCTTTACCCTCATGAATCAGTCTATGATCATCCGTCTGCTGCTCGTCCTGGTCGCCTGTTTCTGCCTGACGCAGCGTAGCCTCGCCCAGCGTACCTACGACCGCAGCGTGGGCCTGCGCTTGGGGTACTATGGCGCCTTGAGTTACAAGCAGTTTGTCAGCGAGGCAGGAGCCTTCGAATTGCAGGTCGGCAGCCGGGGCTACAGCCGCAGGTACCGCTACACGTCTTTCGGGGCAGCGTATTTGCACCATGTAGATATGACCGACTTGCTCGAAGAGTGGGACCTGCCTAAAGTGGAAAACCTCAATTATTACTTGGGAGGAGGCATTTCGGGATATGCCTGGAGCGCAAGAAACTCCTATTACCGCAATCTGGACAATTACCTCTCTTGGGGGCTGGAGTTCTACGCCGGGCTGGAGTACAGGCTGGAAGACTTACCCCTGGTGGTGAGCATCGATTGGTCCCCCCGGTACTTTTTTGGCAACAACTATGGGTACTATAATCGCTTGGGGTGGGGCTATGGGGCAGTGACGCTGCGCTATGTGCTCAAGTGAGCGGCTGGCAGCGAAAGGCTGCAAGACGATTCATTTGCTTGCATATCGCTTTTTTGCAAGAAACGCATATTTTTAGCCTGCCTGCCCCCCTATTTGGCTACCCATCAACCTTCCTTCCTATGAACCAAGTCCGCGTATTCATCGTCGAAGACAATACCCTGAACGCCACTACCCTCGAAGCCCATCTTGAGGACCTAGGATACGAACTGGCGGGTAAAGCCCGTAGCGGCGAACAAGCTTTGGAGATGATCGCTGAGCAGCCCCCTGACCTGGCCTTACTCGACATCAACCTTGAGCATGGCCGCGGGCAAATGGACGGCATTGAGCTAGGCACTCGCCTACGGCAGCAATACAGGTTTCCGCTGATCTTCATTACCTCCTACCAGGACCGCAAGACCCAGCAACGTACCGATCGCATTCGACCGGACGGCTACCTCACCAAGCCCATTAGTGAAGCCGGTTTGGCCTTTGCCATCGAAAGTGCCCTGGAAAAGGCCTCAGAAACCTTCATCCGCCCCGAGCCACTGCCCGAGCCTGATCTGCCCCACGCCGATGCAGAAGGCACCTCTTACCTGCTCGAAGACTTCCTCTTCGTCAAAGAGCAGGCCGCCTACCGCAAAGTACCCGTGTCGGACATCTGGTTCATTCAGTCTGAAGCCAATTACCTCACCATCCACCGCCGCGAGGGCCCCCTGCTGGTTTCCACCAACCTGGCCAACTTTGCCCGGCAATTTGAGCATCCCAGCCTGCTGCGGGTGAGCCGCTCCCACATCATCAATGTGCACTACATCGAGGGCTTCGAAGACCAACATACCGTCATCGTCGCAGGCCAGGCCATTCCCATCGGCAAGACCTACCGGCAAGCAGTGCAGCAGCGCTTTCGCTTCCTCAAGACCAGTCGATAGGGTCCAGCAGCGTCAAGCTGCGCACCCTCCGCCGTTACCACGACATCTTTCGCAGCTTTCAAGCCCCCTGCCAGTGCCCTCATGCTGACTTTACGGCAGCGTGAGGCTACCCAGGGCGCTGCACCTGATCCCAGCTCATGACGCGGGCGTGGCTGCGCCGCTGGTTTTGGTCGCCGGCATAGATCAGGGTAGAATGCTCGGCGGCTACGTCAGCGAGCTGCTGAAAATAGCGTAGATGATCGAAAAAATGGGGCTGCAAGGTCTGTCCCGACTTGATTTCATAGGGGTACATCGTGCTGCCTTGGTCCAGAATCAGGTCGATTTCCCTACCGGTTTTATCGCGCCAGAAGTAGGCTTGGGGACGCTGCCCTCGGTGATAGGCTTGTTTCATCAGTTCCACCACCGCAAAGTTTTCGAACAAGGCCCCCCTGGCGTAGTGGGTCATGAGTTCCGCTTCATCGCGGATGCCGAGCAGGTAGCAAGCCAGCCCCGTGTCATAGAAATAGAGCTTGGGCGTTTTGGTCAGTCGCTTGTTGAAATTACGGTAGTACGGGGGCAGGGTAAAAGCGATGAAGCTGGTCTCCAGCAGCGACAGCCACCGCTTGATCGTGGGCTGGCTGATGCCGACCTCGCTGGCCAGGGCACTCTGGTTGAAGAGCTGCCCAATCCGACCCGCACACAGACGCACAAACAATTGAAACTGCTGCAGGTCGCCCACGTTGATCAGTTGCCGCACATCCCGCTCCACATACGTCTGCACGTAGGCGGGAAAAAACACATTCAGGTCCACCCCCTGGTCATACAGCCGGGGATAGCCGCCCTGTAACACGAACTGAAAAGGACGCTCCGGGAAATAAGGTGTGTCCCGCAATTCTTGCAGCCCGAAAGGCAGCAGGTGAAAAATAGCCACCCGTCCAGCCAAACTCTGGCTGATCTTTTCCATGAAGAGAAAGTTTTGCGAGCCGCTCAGCACAAACTCTCCATTTCGCCGCGTCTCATCTACGGTTGCCTGCACGTAGGAAAACAACTCTGGGGCATATTGGGCTTCGTCGATCACCATGCCTCCTTCCCGCTGGGCCAAAAATCCTTTGGGATCTTCCAACGCAAAAGCTCGGGTTTCAGGATGCTCCAGGTTGGCGTAAAGGTAATCGGGAAACAAGGCCCTACATAGGGTAGTCTTACCTGATTGCCGCGGGCCAGTGATGCTCAAAACGGGCATCTGCTGAGCGACTTTCCGGATATGATCGGTGAGTTGGCGAGTGATCATGAATGAAAATACGCGCTTTTTAGACAAATTCAATATTGAATGTTGAATTTGTCCAAAAAGAAACACGCCCAGTTTCCTTACCCCATCTCAAGCTCACAGCGAGGACATGCCGCAATGCCGCAGGGTCAAACCCCGATCTGTCCCGCGCAGCCATCTTGCCGGGTTCCCAAGCCCCTAACAGCGACCGAACCCAGAAGTTGTTGCGGCCTAAAAAAACTCAAACCAAGGGTCAGACCTCACCGATTCTACCGCTTCGGTCAGGCTGACGGAGGGAGTTACCACAAATCACGTATCATTGTGGCACTGGTAAGCCAGGGCAAACCGTCGTTTTACCGTGCTTGGGGAGGGAACCTGTCCGATGAAGAGTTGAAAGGATTCACGGGGCCAGGCTTGGAGATCATGTCACCCCCATCACTTGCGGCTGAGGCATTCCTCGACCAGTTCAAAGCCATGTTGCAGGAAGAAGCCTACCACGAGCAGTTGATCCGGCACTACACCCAGGTCAAATATGCCCAGGGCATGCAGCTACCCCAAGCCCCACCTCGGCTGGTATCGGCCTTGTGGCTGTGGCCGCAGAAATCCCTTTAGGCTCCGTTGTGGACGCAGCCCCAGATAGAGCAGCCTTAGGATAGGCGAAAACCTGGCCATTCGTGTGATTTACCCCACAAGCGAGGCATCCCAGGGTGGCAGCAGCGCCCAAGAGAAGCATGCCTGTGCTACTTCACCGCCATGCGCTCCACCCCGTCCCAACCTGCCGCAGGTGGTTGATTCAGGCAGGCCTGAATACGTTGCAGGTACAACTGGGTCGGCCGATCCTCCGGGTAAGCATCAGAAAAAGAGACCAACTGCTCCTGAGCCGCCTCAAAATCACCCCCAAAATAAGCCTGAAGGCCCGCTTCAAACCGGCTGGCTTCGCTATCGCCTGCTTCGGTTGCCTCCCAGATCCCCAGGGGCTGCACCCGGCCTTTGACCTGTACCTTGCCCAAAAAGCGTAGCCCCAACTGGTCGGTATGATCCAGCCTCGCCTGGGTCGCCTCGCTGAAGATCAGCGGCACCCCAAAGTGCTTGGTCAGCCCCTCCATGCGGGCGGCGATGTTCACCGTGTCGGACACCACCCCCGCTTCCAGCCGCAGGGTGTCGCCCATGATGCCCATGATCAGCGGCCCGGTATGGATGCCGATGCCAATCTCCATGGGTTGGCGGCCCTTTGGGCGGCGCTCTTCGTTGTAGCGGGCCAGTTCGGCCTGCATGGCGAGGGCGGCCTTTACCGCATCGGCCGGCGATGCCATGAACAGCGCCATGATGCCGTCGCCGTAGTATTGGTTCACAAAGCCATTGTGCGCCTGGATGATGGGCCCCATGCGGCCCAGGTAGGTGTTGAGGAAGTTGAAATTGTCTTGCGGGCTCATGCCCTCGGCCAGGGTGGTGTAGCCGCGGATGTCGGAGAAGAGCACCGAGACTTCTTTCTCGATCTGGTC
>CAYVAP010000451.1:3230-4645 GCA_964449365.1 uncultured Bacteroidia bacterium | reverse complement strand
CCAATATGTGGGGGGCTGACCGAAGTGCCTGATACCCTTATACCTAGGCTGTGCAAAATAACGAGAAAAGGGTGTTACATTTTCAGGGGATGAAAGGGTTTGAAAATGAGCGTTACAGCCAATGGCCTCTCGGCGGATTGCAAATCCGCCCCACGTTGGGGTGGCCCGGAACAGTCCAAAAAGGTAGCGTAGTTTTTTTTTCAAAAACCCTGGCATTCTGCACAGCCTACTTATACCTTATTTCCCTTATCCCCCTGACCGTTCATATAGGTGAGAGGCGTCAACAGATGCAGCGATCACCCATCATTGGGGAGTTGACAGAGCACTAGCATTGCTAGGGGAGAAAGATGGGGCGTGGGAAAGGTTGGGTCCGCCCCAAATTTTCTCGAAAAAAAATCCCATACCTGCCCTAAGGTTGTTACTTTCGCCCTGCATCTTAACCCTTGGCCCATTGCTTTATGAATGACCGACTCTTTCGCATCGGGGGCGTACCTGAGCACTTCAACTTTCCCTGGCACCTGGCTGTCGACCACGATCTTTTTGCTAATTACGATTTTTCAATTTCCTGGCAGGATTTTCCGGGCGGTACCGGGGCAATGTGCCACGCGCTGCGCGAGGGAGAGCTTGACTTGGCGGTGGTACTGACGGAAGGGGCCGTGGCCGACATCATCGCGGGCAGTAGCGCCCGCATCGTGGGTACTTACGTGAATAGTCCCTTGGTTTGGGGGGTGCATTTGCATGCGGATAGTCCCATTGCGCATCCATCCGGCCTGGAAAACGCGCCTTTTGCCATCAGTCGCTATGGCTCGGGCTCTCACCTCATGGCCTTGGTCCACGCGCAGCAGTCGGGCTGGAACCCTGACAACCTGTCGTTTGAGGTCGTAGGCAACTTCGAAGGCGCGCGCGAAGCGCTAGCCTCAGGGCAGGCTACGGCGTTTATGTGGGAAAAGTACACCACGAAACCCACCGTGGACGCCGGCGAGTGGCGGCGCTTGGCCGAAGTACGCACCCCCTGGCCCTGCTTCGTGATGCTGGCGCGCCCCGGATTTTTTACCCAAGAGGTAGAGCGGCTGGAAACGCTGATGTATCTCATTCGTCGGGCGCGCTTGCTGCTGCCTCACGAGCCAACGATGGCTTATCTGAGCGAAAATTACCAGCTCCAACCCATCGACGTGGAGGCTTGGTATGCCCAAACAGAATGGCTCATTCGCCCCCAAATCAGCCATCGTACCCTCGATACAGTGCAGAAGATGCTGCAAGAAGCTGGGGTGATCGAAGCCCCTTGGCCGGTGGAGCACCTCACGGCCCCCATGTGCCAGGTGGCCGAAGAGCAGCTTTCGGCGGTGATGTACGACTGGCGGGTATCGAGCATGCTCAAGCTGCTGGCCATAAGGGGGAAAGCCAGTGGGGCCCTT
>CAYVAP010000451.1:0-3220 GCA_964449365.1 uncultured Bacteroidia bacterium | reverse complement strand
CTGGGCGAGGAGACTTCCAAGGCGGTGGTCAATCTGCTGCAACTGCAAGCCAATGAAACCCTGCTCGATATCGGCAGTGGGGTAGGGGGCACCACGCGCGTCATCGCTGAGCGAGCAGGCTGTCGGGCCGTAGGCGTAGAGTTGCAATCAGATCTCAATCGCCTGGCCGACGACCTGACCCGCCGCGCCGGGCTGCACGAGCGTGTGAGCTACGTAACGGCTGACTTCCTGACCTACGAGGTGGAGCAGCCATTCGATGCGTTTATTTCGTTGTTGGTATACCTGCACATGCCGGATCGCGGGCGGGCGCTGCGCCAGAGCTTTGACATGCTCAAGCCTGGTGGGCGCTTAATGATGGTAGACTTAGTGCTACTCGGCGAGCTGAGCGGCGAAGAAAAACACATCCTCTACCATACGGTGAGCGCTCCTTCGGTATCGACCGTGGAGAGCTATCTGCATGAGTTGGAAGCGGTGGGCTTTACCGAGTTGCAGGTGACAGATATGACCGATCAGTGGTGTCCCTGGACGGCGGAGCGCTACCAGCGCTTTGTGGCCGAGGAGGACTTCAATCGGCCTTTTTTTGGCGAAAAAACCTTCAACAACCGAGCGTATTTCTACCGCAGCATCCGCGACCTCTTCGCGGGAGGGCACATCGGAGGTATGCGCATCTTTGGGCGAAGACCCGCTTGAGCAATCAACCAAGTCAGTGGTCAATCTTTCTTTACGGTTCGTTGTTTGTCGTCCGTTGCTTACTGATCATTGTTCACCAATCACTGATCACTGTTCACTGCTCATTTTCCACTGTCCACTGATCATTGCCCATTGATCACTGTTCACTGATCACTGATCACTGATCCTATGAAAATCGGCTTATATTTTGGTTCTTTCAATCCCATTCACCACGGGCACCTGATCATCGCGCAGACGGCGCTCAATCAGACGCCGCTAGACTATGTGTGGCTGGTGGTATCGCCTCAGAATCCTTTCAAGCAAAAGCGCAATTTGCTGCCGGAGTATGATCGGCTGAAAATGGCCGAATTGGCCACCGCAGGCAACGACCGGCTGCTGCCGTCGAACGTGGAGTTTTCCCTCCCGCGGCCTTCCTACACCATCGATACCCTCACGCACTTGCGCGACCGCTATCGCAGCTACGAATTTGCCCTGGTGATGGGGCAGGACAACCTGCAGTACCTCCACAAATGGAAAAATCACGAGGCCCTGATCAAGTACTACCCCTTTTACGTCTACCCCAGACAGGGGACTCAACCCAGCCCTTTCGACGAGCATCCCAACGTGCAGCAAATTCAGGCTCCGTTGCTCGACATTTCTGCGACCTACATTCGCGATTTGGTCAAAGGCGGACAATCCATCCGCTATCTGGTGCCTGATACGGTGGCGGAATACGTCGATCAGGCGGGATTTTTTCGTTGAGGGAAAAAATCTAGCCGCCCAGGCATGTAAACTTGCCGAGCGATTCGTTATATTACAATTCAAAGTGGTTGAATGGTAGAGTGGTTGATTTATTGAATGGCCTTGTTATCAATAAGTTATCGTGTCTTACAACTCTACAATCCTTACGCCACGTAGTATAAGGTACTTTTTCTCTGAATATTCCTTTTTCAAGGGTTATGCCTTTCTTTGTAAGGTTTTGATTATCAGAAAAAAACGCTGCATGATAGATTGCCAGTGCTTCGCATTCGAAATTCGTAATCGGGAATTCGTAATTGAAAGTGCTTCTGGTTAATGTTTTATGCGAATTTCGAATGGTTAACTACTTAATTCCGAAGGTGCCAGTCACCTCCTGTGTTCCCCTCCAAGAGCCTCTCTCCTTCGGTTGGGCAAAGCTCAACCCCATCTGAATGCACCCTTGAGGGAGCCAAGGGGATGAAAAACGCCCTAAACGCTAGCACTTGATTCCGGAATGGTCAGTCTTCTTTTATTTAGTCTTCTTTTAGTAATCTCTATTCTATGCCACCTGCTGCCCGCCTCACCGACATGCACATTTGCCCGATGACCACGGGGCCGGTTCCTCACGTAGGGGGCCCTGTCAGTGGGCCTGGTGAACCCACCGTGCTCATCGGGGGGATTCCCGCCGCAGTGATGGGCGACATGTGTGTGTGTACGGGTCCGCCGGATACCATCATCAAAGGCTCTGCCACGGTGCTCATTGGGGGCAAGCCCGCCGTGCGCATGGGAGACAGCACCGCTCACGGCGGGTCCATCGTCTTGGGTGAATTTACCGTCATGATCGGCGGATAACCCGCATTTTTTTCGACCGTTTTGCGTTACCTGACCGGGCTGGTTGTCCTAAACGCTAGGAAAACCAGCTCTCGTTTTTTGGGGAGAGGTAAAGTGTTGATAGGCAGTAGACTAGGAAAATAGCCTTTGGCCCCGAGGATGATTGGTGGAAGCAATCGATAGCGGATTCTACCGGAAATCCGGTAGAAATTTTCTACGGAATTGATCAATCAAGCACTACCTAACGGAGACGATCTTTCCATGGGTTTTCCATGCGTCAGGGCGTAGTTGGAGGCATGAAAACTCTCCAACAAGCTCCTCTCTTCAAACTGTCGCTCGCCTGCGGGGCGGGTATCTACCTAGCGGCCGAGGTTTCGCAGGCGTTTGCGTGGCTGCTGATTCCGGCAGGGTTGGGCCTGCTCTGGTTGATTCGCCAGGATCGCCGTGGCCCCATTCGTCAAACCGAACGTGCCGCTGCGCTCTGCATTCTTATCGGCATGTTGGGCGTGGGGGCTTTGCGGCAGCAAAGCGGCCAAGAGCAACCCCTGGTGGCCTTGCCGCTGGAGACCTTTAACTGTCAGCCGGTCATTTTGCTGGGCGAGGTAAGTGCCCCGATCAAGACGACCCCTTGGGGACGCAAGGCCCAGGTCAAAGCCATCGCCGTGGAGCAAGACAGCCAATGGCAAGCGGTGCACGGACATCTGATGCTCTACCTCGACGCAGGGCAGGCTGCTGGCTTGATGCAGCATGATACGCTCTGTTTTGCGGGTGATCTGCGTAGCCTTTACAGCCGCTATCCTGGCTACCTAGAGTATTTACAAAGCCGAGGGGTGTATCATTCGGCGCGGGCCAAGCGGGTGCAACTCGGGGGGCGTCCCTCCACCTTGGCGTCTGTGTCGTATCGCTGGCAGCAAGTAGCGGTGCGCGGCCTCGACCGGGTGATCGATGATGCTAAGGTGCAAGGTCTGGCCGAAGCCATGTT
>CAYVAP010000450.1:0-4649 GCA_964449365.1 uncultured Bacteroidia bacterium | reverse complement strand
TCAGATTTTTACTTTGCGCCTTTGCGTGAAACAAAAAGGGGAAGTTATTCTTTGAACCTTACTAATGACTAGCCTGCACGTGAGGCCAAGCACAAATAAACTGCCCAAGCCAGGTTGGCTTGGGCAGTTTTTCGATTCCGATAGATATGAGATCAGGCTCAAGCCTCCTTTACCACGAATTTACCTTTCATGAGGCCGTAGTGGCCAGGGAAGGTACAGATGAAGTCGTAGGTGCCAGGCGCTGGCGCTTCGAATTCGACGGTGGTGCTCTCGCCGCCGCCAATCATTTCGGTATGGGTGATCACCTTGTCCTCAGAGCTAGGCGGAATATAGCCATTGTCTTTGTGGTCGAGGGCGCTGAGGGCAAATTCGTCGATTGGGGTATCGGCCGTGAGCAGCACCCAATTGTGGCCCATGCTTTCGACGGCCATCTGACCCACGTGGGTGAGGGTCAGCTTGACGGTTTGTCCGGCGTACACCTCCAGGCGCTCTTTGTTGTAGCGCATTTGGTCACTGCCTTCGATGGTCAGTTCTGCTACCTCAGGAACATCGGCAGGTGCAGCTTTGGTAGTAGGTTGGCTCTGTGGCGCTTCGGTCTGCTGTGGTGCAGGTTCTTCCTTTTGCGCGCTGTCGGATTCGCCACCGCCACAGGCCCAGAGTAGGCTCAGGGCGATGAGGAGAAATAGGGTTGCAATCTTTTGCATTGTCGATAGATTTAGAGAGAGTAGTTATGAAGAGAAAAAAGCGGGAGGTCAGGCTCCCTCTTTGAGTTTTTCAGTGTTTTCGGCGATACGTAGCGCCTCGATCACCTCGTCGAGGTCGCCAGCCAGTACGGCGGAGAGGTTGTACAGGGTCAGGTTGATACGATGATCCGTGATGCGGCTCTGGGGGAAGTTGTAGGTGCGGATCTTTTCGCTGCGGTCGCCCGAGCCGACCATCGATCGCTTGAGGCTATCTTCTGCCGCTTTTCGCTTGTCCATCTCGATCTTGTACACTCGCGCCCGCAGGATTTTCATGGCCTTTTCGAGGTTTTTGAGCTGAGATTTTTCATCCTGCATCGACACCCGCACCCCCGTAGGCTTGTGGGTGAGCTTGACTGCCGAGTAGGTGGTGTTGACCGACTGCCCACCCGGGCCGGAGGCGTTGGTGATTTCTTTGATGATGTCTTTGTCTTCGATCTGCACGTCGAATTCTTCTACCTCAGGCATCACCGCCACGGTAGCCGCCGAGGTGTGAATGCGGCCCTGCGACTCCGTTTTGGGTACGCGCTGTACCCGGTGTACGCCCGCCTCGAATTTGAAAATGCCATAGGCATCTTCGCCGCTGATGGTGGCGATAGCTTCTTTGTAGCCACCTTGGGTACCTTCTTGTAGGTTGGTCACTTCGAAGCGCAGTCCCTTCTTTTCGCAGAATCGCTCGTACATCCGGAAGAGGTCTCCAGCAAAAAGAGCCGCTTCGTCGCCGCCGGCTCCCCCAGAGATTTCCAGCACTACATTTTTGCTGTCCTCGGGATCCTTGGGCACCATCAGGCGCTTCAATTCTTCCTCCAACTGGGGCTGGGCTTCTTCCAGGGCTTCCAGTTCTTCCCGCGCCATTTCCCGCATCTCTGGATCCTTTTCTGACTTCAGTAGCTCGCGGGCATTTTGCAGATTGCTCAGCAGTTCTTCGTACTCCTCGCCTTTTTGTACGATGCGCTCGAGGTTTTTGTACTCGATGGATAGCTCTTTGTAGCGTTGCTGGTCACTCATCACCTCCGGGTCAATGATCTTTTGTTTGACCTCTTCGAAGCGATTTTTGATTTGGGCGATTCTGTCTAGCATAGCTCTAACGGTCTGGCCGACCCCTCAGTTTTTCGGCAGGGAATACAAATGTACAGCATTTCTGCTTAACAAGTAAAATCGATCAGCGGTGAGTGCCACGTCGATGATGGGAGATTTGAGCCGAAAGGGTACCTTGACCAGGGCATCGCGCTTGAGGTGGTAAAAAGCGATTTGCTGCTGATCGTAGAGCATGAGGTAAGGCTGAAAGAGCCGCATTTGCTGCCAGCGGAAGTCTATCGGTACCGCCAGGGTGTAGCGCCAGACGCCATATAGGTCGTAGACCTGAATCACCTGCTCGGTGGTATCAGCCACATAAACAAAATTTTGCCCATCCACCTCGATATGACTGGGGCGGTAGAGCGCCCCCGGCCCGTAGTCGGGGCCCCCGAAGCGCAGCTCTTCCTCGCCGACCTGATTGATCTTGACCACGCGGTTGTCAGCGCGATTAATCAGAAACTGCTCACCCGTAGGGCCGATGGCAAAGGAGAGAGGAAACAGCGAAGCCGCCGGCGTAGCAAAGCTGCTATTGGCGTTATTCCCCAAAAAATCCCTGCGCCGGATCACCTTGAGGTTGACGTTGAGTACCAGCAGGCGTCCCTGCGCATCATCGAGCAAGTAGAGCTCTTGTCGGTTGGCTTGGGCCAGCTTGGTGGGGTGTACCAAGCCCTCGTCGCGCAAACTTCTGCCCCCGATGAAGATCGAGGAGTCATAGTCAGTCTCCGCCAGGTAGCGATAGAGCCGCGCCCCTTCGCTATCGAGCAACAACAAATTGTCCTCTCCATCGATCAGGAGCTGCTGGGCGGCAGGGAGGTCAAACAAACTGCGATAGGGATCGATGAGGCTGTCGGGAGACTGGGCTGGGAGGGGAAGCCAGCCGAGACTTCCCAGGCAGACGATCATCCAATGATTGAACCATGACATGGTTCAAGGTAGTGAAATTGTCGCAAAGAATGGGGTAAGGTTGTAGGAAAGGAGGGGGGCTGGCAAAGAAAAGCGGTCCCTGCGACAGGGTTCCCGATGCTCGGGGGCTGCGCAGGGACCGTTTTTGGAGGTTGCTGAGCTTTGGTGGTGAGCCTGTCGAATCTATGTTGAAGCCCCGAGGTGAGGCCATCTTTCCTACACCCATGGGAAACAGGAGAGCTAAAAATGGATTTTGGCTACTGGGCGGGTCGCTTGTTAGACTGTTTCACTTGGCTCTTTGATGCCATATTTCTCGCGGATGGCCTGAAGTCTTTTCAGCCGTTCTTCTGGTTTCCGGTCATATGGTTCGGTCAGTCGATTTCGGATTTTTCGCATCATGTCGACAGCATCGAATGACTTCTTTCCTTTACTCATCTGATTCTGAGGTTAAAATGTCTCTAGGGTTTCGAATCTCCAGGAGGCTATAACCATAACGAAGATTCACGGCATTATACTTCCGGATACGATCTATGTTGACGATGTGTTTGAAGTTCCAACTCACCAGCACGCTGACATGGTTAACGGTGGCAATCGCGATGTGAAGGGCATCTTCATGGAATTTCATCGTTACCGCCTTTGCTTCGATGTACTGGTTGGCTAACTGAATGGCTTCATCTGTTAGAGGAACGAAGAGCCGAGCCTGTTCCGGAAGGTCCATCAATACGCACTGCACTTGATCAGGTGCATGTTCGAGTTCGTCAAGAGATACATCTGAAATGACGGCCTTTTTCAGACCTTGACGAAATTCTTCCATCAAGGAAGCAAATAAGAGCGAAGCGAGCAGGCAGCCAAGACGCAGCCAGCGAGAAATTCCTGTAGACGAAAACATGGGGGGAAATGAAAGGGTATGAGTAATCGGGAGCCGATTCCTCTCAGGAAAGTCCAAGTTCAGGGCGGAGGGGTAAGCTCCGGCCCTGAGAGTCTGCTAGGAAATGCGTTCTAACCGGGCAAATGTTCAAAAAACTCCCCATATCTCCCAATTTCCCCAAGAAATGTATATTGCATCACCGGGAAGATATCTTTTCCGGTCTCGCTTCGATCCGCCCGAATTCCGAATCCCGAATCCCGAATCCCGAATCACCCATTCCCATGCCTACCTCTCGCTCTGGCTTCTCCAGCCGTCTTGGCTTCGTCGCTGCCGCCGCCGGCTCTGCCGTCGGCCTGGGCAACATCTGGCGCTTTCCCTACGAAACGGGCCAAAACGGCGGGGCCGCCTTCCTGCTCATCTACCTCATTTGCACCGTGCTGATCGGCTTTCCCATCATGGTGGGCGAGATCAGCCTGGGGCGACACACCCAAAGCAATCCTTTTGGGGCCTATCGACAGATTGGCGGGCGCAATTGGGGCTTCGTCGGGCTATTCGGCATCCTCTGTGGCGTGATGATCCTCAGCTTTTACAACGTAGTGGCCGGCTGGGCCTTTGGCTATTTTGTCCAGATCATCTTTGGCGACCTGCTCAGCGCCGCCGACTTTGGCGGCTACTTCGGCACCTACGTCGCCAACGTAGGCGACAACCTGCTCTACTCCCTGATCTTCATGGTCATCACTGCCGTGGTGGTGGCCCGTGGCGTACAGGAAGGCATCGAATCCGCCGCCAAGCTGCTCATGCCCCTGCTCTTTGCGATTCTGCTGGGCCTGATCGTCTACGCCCTCACCCTCGACAATGCCATGGACGGCGTCGCCTTTTACCTAGTGCCCGACCTGAGCAAAGTAACCCTCTCCACCGTTTACTCGGCCATGGGCCAGGCTTTCTTCTCCCTCTCGCTAGGCTTGGGAGCGCTCATCACCTACGGCTCCTACATCAGTAAGGACGAAAACATCATCTCCTCGGCGGCCATCGTGACCGCCGCCGACTTTTCGGTGGCTTTT
>CAYVAP010000449.1:0-4653 GCA_964449365.1 uncultured Bacteroidia bacterium | reverse complement strand
GAATAAGGTATAAGGGTATCAGCCACTTTGGTCAGCCTCTGTTCATATTGGCCCACTCAGTGGCCGCACCATGCGGCTAAATTTGCTTTCAATGACGAATGCCTGATTACGAATTTCGAATGCGAAGCACTAGCCGTCCCCCACAGGTAAGCCAAATACAAAAAGCCAACCTCGGCGAGGTCGGCTTGTGAGTATCCAGGTAGGGTCTATGCGAGGCTTATTCTTCTTTACTACTGCTAGCCTCTGCTTTGGGAGCAGGTGCCTCTTGGCTCGTTTCCTCAGCACGCTGACGCTCTGCTTCGCGCTTGGTGCGCTCTTCTTCCTTGCGCTTGTTGCGCTCTTCCAGACCTTCGGCGATGGAGTCGGTGATGGTGCGCAGCACCAATTGGACCGATTTGGCTGCATCATCGTTGGCAGGAATAGGGAAATCAACGAGGTTGGGGTTGCTGTTGGTATCTACCATCGCGATGGTAGGGATATTGAGCTTGCGGGCCTCGGCTACGGCGATATGCTCTTTGTGAATGTCGACGATGAAGAGAGCCGAAGGCAAGCGGTTGAGATCAGCGATCCCGCCGAGCACCTTTTCTAATTTGGCCTGCTCACGGGTCAGCATCAGGCGCTCCTTTTTGTTGATCCGCTCGAAGGTACCGTCTGACTTCATCTTCTCGATATTCTTCATGTGCTTGATGGACTTGCGCACCGTGGCAAAGTTGGTGAGCATGCCACCGAGCCAACGCTCCGTAACGTAGGGCATGTTGACGCGCTTGGCCTCCATCTCTACGATATCCTGCGCCTGCTTTTTGGTCGCCACGAAGAGAATTTTTCGCCCAGAAATCGCTAACTGCTTGGCGGCCTGATTGGCCTCATTGAGCATGCGAAGCGTCTTGTTCAAGTCGATAATGTGAATCCCATTGCGCTCCATGAAAATGTAAGGAGACATGCGGGGATTCCACTTTTTCTTCAAGTGGCCAAAGTGAACACCTGCGTCGAGGAGGGATTGATAGGTAGGTTGCTCCATATCTGTGGGGTCCGTATAGGATTATCGTTTGGAGAATTGACTGCTCTTGCGCGCCTTTTTCTTGCCAGGCTTTTTCCGCTCAACTCGGCGAGAGTCGCGGGTTACTAGCCCTGCATGCTTGAGAGGACTGCGATTTTCTTTGTTCATCTCGATGAGGGCGCGAACAATGCCGAGGCGCACAGCTTCGGCCTGACCATTGATCCCACCGCCATCTACGTTGGCCTGGATATCGAATTCTCCAGCATTGAGGCTCAGCACTTGGAAGGGCTCCATGATCTTTTGGCGCAGCAGATCCAAGGGAAAGAAAACGTCGAGTTCGCGTTTGTTGACGTGAAATTTGCCGGTACCTGCCTCATGGAGGAACACCCGGGCAACGGCTTTTTTTCTACGTCCGACAGTAACTACCTGGCTCATGTATAAAAATAATTCGGAATTCGTGATTCGTAATTATGGAACAATTTATTCGCTCAGCTCATGAGTCTGAGGCTCTTGGGCTGCGTGGGGGTGCTCGGTACCGATGTATACGCGCAGGTTGCGAAAGAGCTCCGCGCCAAGGCGATTTTTGGGCAGCATGCCACGCACTGCGTTTTCGATCAGGCGCTCAGGATGCTTGCTGAGTATCTGCTGAGCCGTGATTGAGCGCTGACCACCGGGATAACCCGTATGGCGAAGATACTCCTTTTGGGCCATTTTCTTGCCAGTGAGGCGCACCTTATCGGCGTTGATCACGATGACGTTATCACCACAGTCTGCGTGGGGAGTATAGTTGGGCTTGTGCTTGCCCCGTAAAATCATCGCGATTTCGGTAGCGGCACGGCCCAGCACTTTGCCTTCCACGTCGATCAACAGCCACTTTTTGTCGGCAGTTGCCTTATTGGCGGAAATGGTCTTATAACTTCTTGAATCCATTATCTTGCTATCACCTTGAGGTCCCTGAAATGGTCGTGCAATTACGGACTTTTCGTAGCAATATCCAAGGGAGATGCCGATCAAACTTAAAAGTTTTGCTCATCTTGGACCACAACCAACTCTCCCGAAGCTGTCGGCCTCTTTGCGGTGCCAATCGACCTTCGTACCTTAGTATAAGTGAAGTAGGAGGTATAAGGTACTGCCGTACCCCGCATGCTGTATTCCGCATAATTCCGCATAATTCCCCATATCATCTCCCCATTTCCTCTCTACTGACAATCTCGGCTTATGTATCGCATCGATCGCATGGTATTGCTCGCCTTTATTGGTCCCTTCGTCATGAGTGTGGCCATTATTCTTTTCATTCTGGTGTTGCAATTCGTGTCGTTGTATATGAATGAGATCACAGGCAAGGGGCTGAGTTTGGCGATTTTGGGCAAGCTCTTCTTCTATGCCTCCGGTCGGGTGTTGCTCACTGCGATGCCGATCGGGACGCTCACGGCGGGCTTGATGACTTTTGGCAACATGGGAGAGCACTATGAACTGGCGGCGCTCAAGTCTTCGGGGGTCAACCTGTTTAAGATCATGCGTTCTGCCGTGGCCTTTTCGACCATGGTGGTGCTAGCTTCGCTGTGGTTGTCTTTTGAAGTGATTCCCAAAGCCAACCTCAAGTTTTTCAGCTTGCTGTATGACGTACAGCGCAAGAAAGCCAACCTGGCCCTGCGGCCCGGCCACTTCTACACTGATATCGACGACTATGTGATCCGCATCGCCGACAAAGACGTGGAGCGAGGCGTCTTGTATGATGTCCTCATCTATGACCACAGCGAAAATCGGGGCAACAACAATATCATCATGGCTGACTCAGCACGCATGGACCTCTGGGGCAGCGCGATGCGCATGAAGCTCTACTCGGGCTCGCGCTACGAAGACTACAAGCCAGACCGCGACGAGCCGGAGAAGCGCCCACACGGACGCACCTTTTTCGATTCGCTCTACTACCGTTTCCAACTGGAGGGGTTTGAGCTCGACCGTACCGACGAGAGCCAGTTTCGGCACCAGATCATCATGCCGAGAAAGCAACTGGTCAGCGCCATCGATAGCCTCGCCGTGGTGCGCGACAAGACTCTGCGCAAGTCGGAGCAGCAATTGGCTCGCTATACCAATATTGACTCGGCCTTTGTGACTTATGGCAAGGATACCACCCAGCAGAAGACAGCAGATTCCTACCTGTGGGTGGTGCTGGCCATAGAGCTCAAAAAGGGCATCGATCCGCTACAGTGTATGGATCCCGAGCAGCGCGTGGATATCCTTACCCGGGCCCAATCAAACGCGCAGGCGGCGCAGAGCTACGCCGAATTCATGATTCGCAAGGATGAGGAGCGGGATCGAGTAGATCGGAGTTACTCCTACGAGCTTTTCGCGCGCTGGGCCATGCCGATCAACTGCCTGGTCTTTGCGCTGATTGGCATCGCCCTGGGAGCCATCATTCGCAAAGGGGGGCTGGGACCGCCGGCCCTGGTCTCGATCCTTATGTTTTTGTTCTTCTACGTCCTGACTACCTACGGAAAAAAGCTAGCCAAAGAGGCCATTCTCGAGCCTTGGGCGGGCGCTTTTCTCTCGGTATTGATCTTTGCGCCCGTTGCGGTGTACTTTACCTACCAAGCCGCCGTGGATGCGCGTCTGTTCAATGAAAGTAGCTGGGCCATGTGGCGCGACCGCTTGCGGGCGTTGGTCAGGACGAAGGCAGGCTGAGCAGGGCCCAAACCGTGGCTTTGAACTTGGCATAGGATTGCCTTTCTTTACGGCTTCTTAAAATTCCAGGTAGCCCGGCGGGCCTACTCGCAGCAAGCAGCGTAGTGATGTCAAATCAGTTGGTTATTATTCCGACTTATAATGAGAAGGAAAATATCGGTGCCATGATTCATCGGGTGATGGAGGTCTTGCCTCGTACCCACCTCTTGATCGTGGAAGATAGCTCGCCAGATGGTACTGCCGACATCGTGCGGGAGATGATGACGGTGTACCCCGGTCGCATCTTCATGGAAGAGCGGCAGGGAAAACTGGGGCTGGGAACCGCCTACGTACATGGGTTTCATTGGGCCATCGAACGTGGCTATGACTACATCTTTGAGATGGATGCCGACTTCAGCCACAATCCCAAAGAACTGCCCAACCTGCTAAGCGCCTGCGAGGAGGAAGGCTACGACCTGGCCATCGGCTCTCGCTATATCAATGGGGTCAACGTGGTCAACTGGCCCATGAACCGGGTACTGATGAGCTACTACGCCAGCGCCTACGTGCGCAGCATCACCGGCATGCCCATCCGCGATGCCACCGCAGGCTTCAAGTGCTATACCCGGTCCGTTTTGGAAAAGATCCTGGAGCGGCCCATTAAGTTTGTGGGCTACGCCTTTCAGATCGAAATGAAATTTCGCGCTTGGCGCTATGGCTTCAAGATCAAAGAAGTGCCCATCATCTTCCGAGATCGCACCATGGGACAGTCCAAGATGTCCAGCGGCATCTTCAAAGAAGCGATATTTGGCGTCATCTCGATGAAGATCAATAGTTACTTTCGTAAGTGGGAAAAACAGGAATCAGTGATCAATGAACAGTGAACAGTGAACAGTGATCCAGGTGATCGTATTCCGTTGATCACCCCGATCACCCCCGATCACCCCGATCACCCCGATCACCCCGATCACCCCCGATCACCCCGATCACCC
>CAYVAP010000448.1:0-4665 GCA_964449365.1 uncultured Bacteroidia bacterium | reverse complement strand
TTATTTGAAAAATTTCTCTACGCGGTGAATAGCCGCAGGCAGCGAAAATACCACGACCCGATCGTCGGTTTGGATCGTGGTTTGGCCATCGGCGATAAAGCTGTCATCGCCACGTATCACCCCTGCGATGATTGCATCACGAGGAAACTGCATCTTCTTGAGGGGGATATTGGCAATGCGGCAGTCCTGGTGCACACGAAATTCCAACACTTCAGAGTCTACCCCGTGCAGGCTGGTCAGGGCTTCGACTTCGCCTGCTCGCACGTGTCGAAAAATGTTGTTGATGGTGATCATTTTTTTATTGATCAGCGTGTCGATCCCAATGTTTTGCGAGAGGCTGATGTAGTCCATGTTTTCAACCAAGGCAATGGTACGCTTCACGCCATGGTTTTTGGCTACCAGGCAGGAGATGATGTTGGTCTCCGAGTCGCCCGTTACCGCCACAAAAGCATCCATGTCGTCGATGCCCTCCTCTTCGAGCAACTCGACATCAGAGCCATCCCCATTGATCACCATGGTATGGATGAGCTGATCGGCCAGCTCGAAGCTCTTCTCACGGTTGAGCTCGATCAGCTTGACTTTGTAGTCCTGCTGTACCAGGCGGGCAAATTCTCTCCCGATCAGGCTACCGCCCAAAATCATCACATGGTGGATGTCAAAGGGCTGCTTGCCCGCCATGCTCATGATTTCTTTTACACAACCAGCATGGCTGATAAAGTAAGCATGGTCTCGGATGCGAAACACGGTGTCGCCGCGTGGGATCAGGGTGCGGTTGTTGCGCTGAATAGCCACCACAGTAAAGCGCAGATTGGGGTGGGCCTGCACCGCCTCGATCATATTTTGCCCGATCAGAGAAGCCCCCTCTTCGATGACCAGGCCGGTGAGCACCAGCTTGCCATCGCCAAATTCGAAGGAATCCGTCAGGCCAGATAGCTTCAACAGGCGACAAATCTCCTTGGCCGCCAGGTCTTCGGGAAAGACCATGGAGTCGATCCCCATTTGGCTGAGGTCGATCCGTTCGTTTTCTAGCTGAAATTCGGGGTTGCTGATGCGCACGATGGTACGCTTGGCTCCCAAGTGCTTGCCGAGAATGGCGGTGGTAATGTTAGTTTCTTCTGAAGAGGTAGCCGCGATCAACAAATCGGCCTGCCGCACCCCAGCCGCTTCGAGCAGGCTGATGGAAACCGCGTTGCCCTTGAGCACACTCACATCGATGTGTGACTCGGCGTAAGAGAGTCGGTCGTCGGCCTTGTCGATAAGCACGATGTCGTGATCTTCATTCGACAGCATTTTGGCAACATGGAACCC
This sequence comes from uncultured Bacteroidia bacterium, assembly GCA_964449365.1. Lineage (GTDB taxonomy): Bacteria > Bacteroidota > Bacteroidia > J057 > J057 > CAYVAP01. Next base: position 3,357 of record CAYVAP010000448.1, on the reverse strand, counting down.
GACTTGACCAGCTCCGGCGATGATGATATGCATAGCGAGAAGGATAAAAAACAGGCCGCGGACAAGAGGGGGATCATTGACAATTGAGCTTGCGCTGGGTGTCTACCATGCCAATGACTACCCACTTCTCGCCGTCGTAAAACAGCGTAAAATTATTCACCCCACAATGATGTAGGCTGTCTCCCAGAAAAAAGGTGTAGTCCATCCAGGCTTGAGCCAGAAAGCCATCCAGGTTGACGCGCACGTTGCGGGTGACCTCCAGCCAGGACTGCTCGCGGGGTCTGCCCACTGCTGCGAGAAAATCTACCGCAGGTACCTTGCGGAGGTTGGGCTCGCCTCGGCGCTCAAAGATGCTGACCATTTCCAAGCTATCTGCGAGCAGGGGGGCCATCATGTCAGCGTCGCCTTGGTTGAGAGCTTCAAAGAAGGTGGTCAGGGCGGCCTGCACTCCCGGCACGTCTCGGGTATGCTGCGCTCTACCCCACCCCATTCCCAGCGCAGTAAACAGGCACAAAGATATGGTCAGGCGGTGCAAAGTCGACATACTGGTTGCTTTGAGACGTTGGTAATCAGTGCGAGCAAAGATACGGCATTATTGCGCATTCGCCCAAGTGCGAAGCTTGTCGATCACGGCCTGCATATCAGCGGGAATAGCGCTGTCGAAGCTCAGCCGCTCGCCCGTACCAGGGTGAGTAAAGGCCAGCGTTTTGGCGTGAAGCGCTTGCCGCGGGCACATCTCCAAGCAGTTGCGCATCATTTGCTGCAATTTCTTGGTGTGATTGCCCTTCAGGATCTTATCGCCACCATAGTCCCGATCAGCAAAGAGGGGATGGCCCAGATACTTCATGTGCACCCGAATCTGATGGGTGCGTCCGGTTTCTAGGCGGCATTCGACTAGGGTCAAGAGCCCAAACCGCTCCAGCACCCGATAGTGCGTTACGGCGTGTTTCCCTTGGCTACCATCAGGGTAGGCATAAAAAAATTTCCGGTCTTTGGTGCTACGCCCGACATGAGCCACGATGCTGCCTTCATCTTCAGCTACATCGCCCCAGACCAGCGCGCGGTAAGTACGGCCGGTGCTGCGGTCAAAAAACTGCTTGGAAAGATGAGCCATGGCATATTCCTTTTTGGCGATGACCATGATCCCGGTAGTGTCCTTGTCCAGACGATGGACCAGCCCCGGACGAGGAAACCCCTGCACCCCCTCAGTCTTGGCCGGTAAATGCTCGAAATGCCACAGCAAGCCGTGAATCAAGGTGCCCGACCGATGCCCAATCGAAGGGTGAACGACCACCCCTGCCTGCTTATGCAAGACCATCAGGTCATCATCTTCATAGCGAATGTCGAGGGGCATCTCTTCCGGCTCGGTAGCGGGGGGAGGGGGATAGGGCAGCATGAGCCGCACCTCTTCTCCTGGCTTGAGCTTGTAGGAGAGTTTGACCGCCTGCCCGTTCACCATGATGGAACCAGCCTGAGAGGCATGTTTGATACGGGAGCGGGAGGTGTGGGGCAGTTGATTGGCAAGAAACTTGTCGATGCGCACCGGACGCAGCTTGGGAGGAGCCACCAGAGTATGGTGCTCGAAGAGCCCTTCGTCCTCACCTGCTGCTTCCAGTAGGTCGGCCTCGTCGACGGCATCGGTATGGGGAAAATCAGGATCCATGTGTGCCCTACTTGGCTCAGGTTTGGAACAAAGGTAGCCAAAAAGGGGTTAAGGAAGAAGCCCTGTGGCATCACTGGTTCACAGAGACATGGAGCCAAAGAGGGAGAGTTTGATTTCCTTGATCAGGGCTAGGTTTTCGTCAAGGTCTAGCTCGATATCGAGGTTTTGGCAAAGCACCTCCCAATAAGACACTGCTTCGAGCGAGGCGACCTGCAAGCGCTCTGGGAGATGGCCTTGGCTACGCACAGTGTTGATGAATACTTGCTGGAGTTGCTCTTCCAATTCGCCGGGGCGAAATACCCCATGCCCGAGCACCATGCCAGACGCTTGCTCCACCAAAATGAGCATGATGGGCAGGTAAGGCCGTCCTTCTTCTTCCTGTACCGGATTGGGAAAGTAGAAGATGTCGGCTAGCCAAATGGCGTTGTTGCGCGGTAGCTGTTGAGTATTGCTGCGCAGGTAGAGCTGACTGATGTTGACGTTTGGCGGCTCGGGCTGAAAGGGGCCAATGGTGAGCCAGCGATTTTCCCATTTTTCGCCCTGCCGCTGACGTACCAGCAGACAGGGAGTAGCGTCTTCCACGTGATCGAGCAGATCCTGGTCTTCGCGGCAGCGAGTCGCCACCTCGATGGCTTGCTCGACCGCCATGATCAGAAACCGTACCTGAGCCTCTTCTTCGAGGGGCCAGGGTACCATACCCGGCGAATAGTCGTGAAAGTCTGGCCAGTGGGTGCGCCCCCGAAATTTGAGCCCCAGAGAGCGAATCCGCTGATGCCATTCGGCTGAGAGGTCATCCCGGCTATTAAACGACAGCATCAAACAATCTTGCTCAAAGGCAGGCATGGGGGGCAACATAGGGTGATCGACGTTGACTTCCTGTAACCGCTCATAGCTGGCCAGGCCGCTACGCCCCCGATAAACGGCCATTCCCATAAATTGCTTCACCCGCCCCATGATGCAGCAATAGCCGATCTCCCCGGTTTCAGGCGATTTTACCCCAAACAGATCGGTATCGTACATCCACTCCCACGGGGCTAGCTGCCGAAACTCTCGAGCCAGTTCGTAAAGGCGTAGCCAAGTATGCTTATCTATGTTCCTCATGCATAGCAAAAGTATCATATTCACCCAGAGAAACATAGTAATTTGCCCATAATTCTGCCCGGTAGTCAAACATTTTTGCTTTCGTTGCATCCATTAGTCATACAATTCAACAAAAAAGCTGTTTTGTCAAATGTATCAGGTAATCTATCTGTAAAATCATCAACATTTTTGCATGGCAACTCATTAACGCAACCTTAACATTTTTTGCCTCGCATCTTGCTAGCTAGTCTTCTATCTTTGAATTCGAATGACGCCCCCTACTCAGGCGAACAGCGCAGGCGTCACCTTTCACCACATACCTATGGAAGTCTCGCAGTCGATAGATATTCGTGCCCTGAATGAGAAGATTCAGGAGAAAAGTGCCTTCATCGACCTTCTCAGCCTCGAGGTAAAAAAAGCCATCGTAGGTCAAAGCTACATGGTCGAGCGATTGCTCTTAGGGTTACTCTCCGGCGGTCACATTTTGCTAGAGGGGGTACCTGGCCTAGCCAAGACCCTGGCCATCAAGACGCTGTCCCAGGCGGTCGAGGCCAATTTTAGCCGAATTCAGTTTACGCCCGACCTCTTGCCTGCCGACGTGGTAGGTACTATGA
>CAYVAP010000447.1:0-4671 GCA_964449365.1 uncultured Bacteroidia bacterium | reverse complement strand
CTGAGTGAGCCAAGAGAAACGGGGGCTGACCAAAGTGCCTGATAACCTTATACCTTATTCCCTTATACCCCCTGACCGTTCATATAGGTGAGCGGGGTCGTACCCCAAGCGCCTGGGCCACCAAGAGAGGTTCGAGCTTTCCAAGGTCGCTCAAAAGGCCAGCGTCAACTGCACTGGACCGGCCAACTCCTCATGGTTGAGGTTGGAGACTGAGGCCCCCAGCAGACGTACCGGGCGAGGGGGAAACTCCGGCTGATGTAGCAACTCTTCGATCACAGGAAAAATCTCCTCGTAGCGGCGGAGGAAGCGCGAAAGGCTGCGGCTGCGGGTAGTAATCTGGAAATCGTGGTATTTGATCTTGAGGGTAATGGTGCGGCCCGCTAGGTCGGCCTTCTCCATGCGCTCACAGACTTTGCGCACGATGGGCGAAAGCTGGCTGATCATTTCCGATTCGGTGCGGAGGTCTTCGGCGAAGGTGTTTTCTGCACCTACGGACTTACGCAGGCGGTCGGGCTTGACCCGGCGCTTGTCCAGCCCCCGCACGATGCGGTAATAATGGCGACCGGCTTTGCCAAAGCGGCGCGCTAGCTCGATTTCGCTGCGGGCCTTGAGATCGGCCCCGGTAAAAATACCCAAGCGCTTCATTTTCTCCGCAGTTTTGGCCCCGATGCCAAAAAACTTTTCGATGGGGAGCTTCTCCAGAAAGGTCTCAGCCCGGTCGGGGGGAATGAGGGTAATGCCATCGGGCTTGTTGAGGTCAGAAGCGACCTTAGCCAAAAACTTGTTGATACTGATGCCCGCCGAAGCGGTGAGCTGCGTCTCGGCCAGGATGCGCGCCCGAATCTCGCGTGCGATTTGGGTAGCGGAGGCGAGCCCCTGCTTATTTTCGGTCACGTCCAAGTAGGCTTCATCCAGCGAGAGCGGCTCCACCAGATCTGTGTATTCGAAGAAAACCCTGCGAATCTGCTGCGATACCTCCCGGTAGCGATCAAAGCGGGCCTTGACAAAGATCAGATCCGGGCACAACCGCGCCGCCGTAACCGATGGCATAGCTGAGCGCACCCCATAGCGCCTGGCTTCATAACTAGCCGCCGCCACCACGCCGCGTTGACTGCTGCCCCCTACCGCCACCGGTTTGCCCTTTAGTTGGGGATGGTCGCGCTGCTCCACCGACGCATAAAAGGCGTCCATGTCGATGTGGATGATCTTACGGATGTACTCAGGAGGAATCATAGCGCTGATCGCTCAAAGATACAACGCACAGAGCAACCAACTGGTTCAATCCCAAACGCAAGGTCAGGTATTTGCGTAAAAAAACTGATCATCAGCGATAGATTTCTGACAATCAATTTGTTAATCAGTATTTATTGCCGTATATTATCCCATGTGAATTAAACGCCACGACCACCAACCTCAAAGACCCATGTCAAAGATTCTGCTGAGCTTCAGCTTGTTACTAGCTTTTGGTAGCCACCTCCTCTCTGGTCAGACCTATCAGACCCACCGGGTGAGCTATGGCGAAACCCTCTATGGCATCGCCAAGGAGTATGGTATTTCGGTAGAAACCCTGCAAAACGCCAACCAGTTACGCGGTAGCTCTATCTACCCTGGCAACGAATTGCTCATCCCGATGCAAGGAGAAGACCCCTCGGCCAATCAGCGAGTGATGACCCAGGAGCGAGCCAACCTGCGGGTATTGGAGGCCGACCCAGCCACCTCGCAGCCCAGCTATGATCGAGCGACCTACCGCTCCACTTATCAGCCTTCCTCCTATCAGGCCAATCTGCGCAGCCCCAATCTGGCGCGGCAGGCGGAGGATGTCTGGGTGCGTACCAACCGCGATCTGGTCGGGAATCTACGTCCCACTGGCAATCTGGCTACCCGTGATCGTTCCAACGGAGGCCGCCCTACCGACCAGATCAGTGATCAAAACCAGCCGACCACTCGCTCTGACGACAACAAGCGCTATGGCGCAGCTGATACCGATAGCCTGCGCGCAGAGCCTCAGGGCCAGCGCATCTATCACCGGGTGAGCCGCGACGAAGACATCTACGATGTAGCAGAGCAATACGGCCTGGACGTCGAGACCATTCAGCGTTGGAACGACACCAAGAGCGTCTACACCGGGCAGGTCTTGGTGATCTACCGCGATGAGCAGGGGGCGATCATCGATCCCGACGAAATGCCCCTCGACCGGATCGAGTCGCAGCTCCAAGGTAGCTCCGGAAAACAGACTCGCTCTGGCGACCCCTTCGATCCTGATCCTACTCTCAGGGTGGGCTCCGATGCCGCCGCCGATAAGCCCCAAACGGAGACGGGCACCTTCGAAGTGTTTGAGTGGCCCGACACCCAAGAGGCATACTACTTGGCCCACAAACGCCTGAAACCAGGCAGCCAGGTCAAAGCGGCTATTCCCGGCACCGATGGATCGCTCTCGGTGAAGGTAGTGGCCTATCAAAATCGCAACAGTCGCGCTGATTACAGCCTCTCGGCTCCCTTGGCTCGCCTGCTCGAAAGTGCCGGGGCAAAAGGAAAAGTAACCTTGATTCTCAGCGAATAGCCCCCTGCGACTGCCCTCAAAAAAAAGCCCTCGCCGATGTATCCGTCGGCGAGGGCTTTGGCGTTGGCAGGCAGCTTCACTCTACCTCATGCAACAATTGCTGCAAAAACGCCACGGCATCCATGCCCGCGAAAATGACGTTTTCTGCACCCGTGCGATCCCACCCCTCGGGCTGCCCCGCTAGCAGAAAACGGGTTTGGGGCAAGTCGGCTTTGAGCGCCGCGATGAGCTCTTTGCCTGCTACGAAGTAGTCGGCGTCTGCCCCGCAAAGGACCAGCACCTCAGGCGCAACTTCGCGGGCTTCGGCCACGGCGGCCTCAGGATCAGTTTGGTGGTTGGTCTCGATCACGGCAAAGCCACCTGCCCCGAGCAGGTTGCGGGCAAATTGGCTGCGGGCATTGCGCATGCGCACATCGCCAAAGAGCAGCAAAAAGGCGGTGAGCCGCTGGCCATCATGAGTGGCGGCATACGCATCGGCTCGTTGCCGCAGGCGCTCGAAGGGCACGGCGGCCCGCTGATCTTCTGCGGCCAGATTCAACGGGGGCAACACTTCGCCAGGGTTGGCATATTGGTTGACGCCGACCTGGGTGCGGCGGCGGGTAGCCAGGCGACGCTGCTTGTCGGCGCGCGCCGCGGCAATCATCTGCTGAAGGTGGCCCGCTCGGGCCGCTGCGAGCAATCCGCCCATGCCCTCCATCTCCTGGAAAAGCTCCCAGGCTGCCTTGGCCAGGGCCTCGGTGGCTTGCTCCAGGTAGTAGCTACCCCCAGCGGGATCTTTGACCCGGTCGAGGTAGCTCTCGTGCACCAGCAGATGCTGGATGTTGCGGGCCAGACGGTCGGAGGTGGCGCTGCTCTTCCCAGTAAGAAGGTCAAAGGGCGGAATCACTAGCCCCTGTACACCCCCCATCACGGCAGACATGGCGGCGGTGGTGCCGCGCAGCAAATTGTTGTAGGCGTCGTAGTGAGCGTACTGATAGGTCGAAATGCGACCTAGCACGAAGGGAGAGGCCAGGGCCTCGGCTGCGATGTCGTAGCCTTCCAGCATGCGGGCAAATACCTGACGGAAGGCCCGAAACTTGGCCATTTCCAGGAAAAAACTGGTGCCCACCGGGAGGGTAAAAGAAAGATTGGCGAGCAGTTGCTCTGGCGTCACGTCGCTATCGCTTTGCTCCAGGAAGTCGAGATACTCCACCACTGAGGCGAGGGCAATGGCTAGCTGCTGGGTGAGGGTGCCGCCTTGCTCGTAGACGTAGCTCAGATCCAGGCCCACCCCCCGAAACCAGGGAGAGTCCTGGAAGGCTGAGACGCCTGCTTCGACGTTAACCAGGCTGAGGGGATCAGGCTGCTGCTGGGTGCTCAGGGCTTGGCCCAGGGGATCGTTGAGCAGGGTGCCCGTCAGCAGCTTGGCGGCAACTCGCTGTTCACTCAGCGCCAGGTAGAGATCGGTGGCAAGCAGCGAGGGCGCTTGCCGTAGGTGTACGTGCAGGGCCGTTTGGTCTAGTTTGACCTTGGCTAGCAGGTGGCGCAGGTCCAGCGCGGCTTCCTGACCGGGGGCTAGCCCGAGGTAGAGGGCGTAGGTTTCGGCCTGAAGGGCTTCGGTGGCGCGCTCGGGGGCCTCTGGGTCGCTGAGGCGAATTTCTTGTATCACCTGCCAGCCAAGGTCCTGAGCGTTGAACTGATTGCCACGACGGTAGGGATACTGCCCAGGGACCGTGCGCAGGAATTGCTGCTCGGCGTCGAGGTCTTCGCGTCGATAGTAGGGCTGGAGGTCGAAGCCTTCGCCCGTGCGCCAAACCAGTTGATCAAAAGGCTGGCCTTTGAGGTCCTGCTCGATTTTGGCGCGCCATTCCTCGGCGGTGATGGGGGGAAAGGCGTCGAATAGAGGGGATGAATCGTGGGTTTCCATGCGTTAGAATATCTTTTCAGCGCGAGGCACCAATCTCAACCTGCCAGGGCTTTCATTCAATGACTTTTGATACAGCCAGGACCGATCTGGGAGGGGGAAAGTTCAAAGTTTTCGGTTGAAAGTAAATTTAGCCACTTGGGCGGCCACTGAGTGAGCCAATGTGAACGGTAAGTATCCTTCAAAGTGGTTGAATGGGAGAGTGGTT
>CAYVAP010000446.1:0-4685 GCA_964449365.1 uncultured Bacteroidia bacterium | reverse complement strand
TAATGCCAGGCAAATAGCCCTGATTGGCTCTGCGCAGCCTGGGCAACTTTCAACCTTGAACTTTCAACCGCGAAACTAAAGTGGGCCCTGATGTTTAGAAACCCTATGAGAGCTAGCCTAATTTTTTTCCTGTCGTTGCTGCTGTGGTGGGCCACAGCCTGTCAGTCGACTGGCGAGCGCGGTGGTGCCACCGTAACCCACCGCAACGCCTTGGCCGCGAGTAGCAGCCCCTACCTGCTGCAGCATGCCCACAATCCTGTGAATTGGCAGCCCTGGGGCAAGGCTGCGCGGGAGCAGGCTCAGGCAGACGATCAACTGGTGATCGTCAGTGTGGGCTATGCCGCCTGCCACTGGTGCCATGTGATGGAGAAGGAAAGCTTCGAAGATACGGCGGTGGCCCGATTGATGAACGAGCACTTCGTTTCTATCAAGGTGGACCGCGAGCAGCGCCCCGACGTAGACCGCATCTACATGCATGCCGCCATGATGACTTCTCAACGCAGCGGCTGGCCCCTCAACGCCATTGCCCTGCCCGATGGTCGCCCGGTGTTTGCGGCCACCTATTTGCCCAAAGATCGATGGATGGATCTATTGCAGCAATTCGTGCAGCTATACCAGGAGCAGCCCCAGCAGCTCGAACGGATGGCAGCCCAGGTAGCCGAGGGCATCCAGCAGTTCGAATACGCCGAGCTCAACCCGGCGGAACCTGATTTTCGGCGCAGCCAGCTCGATTCGGCAGTAGAGACCTTGATGGCCGAGATGGACCTGGAAATGGGCGGCCTACGAGGCGCCCCCAAGTTCCCACTGCCCTTGGTGCAGGAGCTATTGCTACGCTACCATAAGTTGACTGGCAAAAAAGCTCCCATGCAGGCGGTGAAGACCACCCTCGACCGTATGGCCAATGGAGGCATATACGATCACCTGGGGGGAGGCTTTGCCCGCTATGCAGTCGACAGCCTCTGGCACGTACCTCACTTCGAGAAGATGCTCTACGACAACGCCATGCTGGTGAGCCTGTATGCTCATGCTTATCAAGCTACGGGCGAGGCGGCTTATCGACGGGTGATCGAGGAAAGCCTGGCTTTCATCGAGCGAGAAATGACCGATTCGCTGGGGGGCTTTTACTCCTCGCTCGACGCGGACAGCGAGGGCGAAGAGGGTCGCTTTTACGCCTGGACGGAAAAAGCCATCACCAAAGCCGTGGGCATGGAGGCGGCCCTCTTTAAGGATTACTACGGCGTATCGCCCTTTGGCAACTGGGAGGAGCGACGTGCCGATCAGCTCAACATTCTGCACATCACTGACCCCGCAGCAGAGGTGGCCTCTCGCTATGGCCTATCTACCGAGGCTTTTTTGAGTAAAATCGAATCCGCTAAGGCCAAACTCTTCGAAAAGCGCAGCCAGCGCCAGCGACCCAGCCTGGACGATAAAGTGCTCACAGAGTGGAATGCCATGATGCTGCGTGCTTATACCGATGCGTATCGGGCCTTGGGCGATCCGGCCTACTTGGCCGCCGCCAAACGCAACGCTGCGTTTTTGCAGGAAAATCTGTATCGCCCCGGTGGAGGCTTATGCCGGAGCTGGCGCCATGGCAAGGCGCAAATCGAGGGCTTTGCTACCGATTATGCCTGGCTGATCTACGCATACCTGGGCCTGTATGAGGCGACCTTTGAGACTGCCTGGCTAGATCAGGCCGATGAGTTGATGCAATACACCCTGGAGCATTTCTTCGATGAAAGCACCGGCCTGTTTTACTTCACTAGCCGCAAAGCAGACTCAGTCATCGCTCGCAGCCGCGAGGTGATGGACAATGTGTTGCCTGCCGCCAATTCGCAATTGGCCCGCGATCTGTTTTATCTGGGGCAGTACTTGTACCAAAAAGACTACCAACAAAAGGCCCGGCAGATGCTCAACAATGTGGCTATCAACCTCTCCATCGGCGGGGTGCCCACTAGCAACTGGAACATCCTGCTTTCGCACTACGTCTATCCCTTTTACGAGGTGGCCCTAGTCGGTGAAGAGTGGGACTCGGTACGCTCAGAGCTGGATCAGCGCTACCTCCCCAATGCACTGCTATTGGGCGGGGCCGAGGCAGGCAACATGACCTTGCTGCAAGACAAGTTGGTCCCCGGCCAAACGATGATTTACGTATGCCAGGACAAAACCTGCCAGCGTCCCACCACTGATTGGTCGACGGCGCTGCGGCAGATGGCAGGCGCAACGCCGGGAGGATCGTGAGGGATGGCAAAAATGACAAGGCTACGATGTCTGGGATGGTTGTGGGGCTTGTTGATGCCCTGGGGACTGCTGCCAGCCCAAAGCTGGCCGCCCGCCGAGGCTCAGGTGCAGGGCCTGAGCCCGGGCGACTGGCCGGCGCTGCGGAGGCAGCTTTGGCGCCAAGCTGACTCGGCGCAAGCACAGCGGAAATTGGCCCAATGGCTGGATGAACAACGGGATGACGGCCATCTCGAAGCGAGCCTGTTAGCTTTTGGCCTGCACCACGACACCCTAACCCTTCGGCTTCATCTGGGCCCTGTCTATCGCTATGATCAGATCGATCTGCCGGGATTGCCTCCGGAGTATCTGGAGCGGGAAGGGCTGCGTCGCCTAGCCGAGCAGCAAAGCCCCGTCGATTGGGAAGATTTGCGGCTGCGCCTCGATGCGGTGGTCGATGCCTACCAGCAACAGGGGTATCCCTTTGCAGCCTTTCGCGAGCGGGAGATTTCGTATCGGTATGCCAACGGCACGGTGCTGACCGAGGTCTCCTACCAATTCGACGCAGGGCCACTATCCCGGCTCGATACCATCCGCTTTGCCGGGGCGCCGCGCGAGCGTCCGGTTTTTCTCTACAACCTGATCCGGCTGAGGCCGGGCGACCCCTTTCAGGCCCAAGCCCTGGCCGATATTCCCCGCATCCTCAACAACTCCATTTACTACGAAGCAGTCGCGCCTCCCAAGGTACGCTTTACGCCTAAAGGAAATGCCGTGGTCGACGTGGAATTGAAAAAGGCCCAGGCGGGCCGTTTCAACCTGCTGATCGGGCTGCTACCCCCGCAGAGCGAGGGGGAGCGCTTTCAGTTTACTGGAAACATCGACGTCCTGCTGGTGAGCCCCTTGCGCCAGGGCGAAGTGCTGATGCTGACCTACGACAAGCTCACCACCACCTCGCAGCGTACGGAGGTGAGTTTGCGCTTGCCCTACTTGTTGCGTACGCCCTTGCGGGTAGATGGCAACTTTGTGCTGCTCAAGCAGGCCGAAAAATTTCTCAACCTCGACCTCTCAGGCGCGCTGGAGTACGCCTTCAATCCCAATCTGGCCGGGCGCTTTTGGGCCCGCACCCGTCGCACCCGCTTGCTCGACTCGGCTTTGCTTGACACCAGCAACCTCACGCCCGATCAGTTAGACGGGCGCCGCAACCTCTTTGGCGTGGGACTGCGCTACGAAAAGCTCGACTATCGCTACAATCCCAGCCGTGGCTGGGCCGCCGAGCTCGAGCTCGGGGTGGGGCGGCGCGAGATCCGTCGCAATGCGCGGCTAGACTCGGCGGTGTATGCCGGGCTGCCACTGCGACAACCGGTACAGGAGATACGGCTCGACGTGCAACTGTTCATACCCCTGTGGCCCAGGCATGTGCTTTCTCTGGCCAATCATAGCTATTGGCTGGGGCTGCAAACCTATCTGCGCAATGATCAGCTTCAGGTGGGCGGGGCGCGCAGCCTGCGCGGCTTCAACGAAAATGCTTTTTTCACAGACCTTTTTAGCCAAGCCACTATCGAGTACCGCTTCCAATTGGAGCGCGATTCGTACCTGTTTGGATTTTATGATCTGGCGTACCTGCGAGATCGGCTGGCTCAGCAACTGACCTATCCCATGGGAACGGGCATCGGCATGAGCTACGGGACCAAAGCGGGAATCTTGTCAGTGGTGTATGCGGTGGGGCGCACCGAAAACCTGGATTTTCAGCCTGCGCGGGGGCGCATTCATGTGGGGCTGCTCAATCGGTTTTGACTTTATTTCACCACCACGTACACGTCCTCGTTGGGGCGCTTCATGTGGTAGCGCTCGCGGGCAAAGCGCTCCAGCTCCTCTGCGTCGGTGAAGAGCTGATCGACTTCGTAGTCAAGGGCATTGATGGCTTGCTGGTAGTGCGCGCGGTCTTGCTCGAGGCGCTCAATCTGGGCTTCTACCTGCTGCTGAGAGCGCAGGTTGTAGTGATCGAAGAACAGCATCCATACCGCAGCAATCATCAACGCGATGAGGTACTTGGTGCCAGCCAGACGCCAAAGGCGAGCAAATGTCTGAGAAAGCAGGTCAGAAAGAGGGTGCATATTCACAAGATAAGTCCCGAAAATCGTTCAAAAACTACATCCCCTTCGCTCAAAAACCAAGTAATTTTCTAATTATACTTCAAAGTGGTTGAATGGTAGAGGGGTTGATTTATTGGGTCGTGGCTCCAACTGGGAGTTGAGCCTGCTGGAAGCCTTGATAGTCAGTAGCCCCCAGCGAGCCGACTCCCTATCGACGCCACCACCATTTATTGAATGGCCTTGTTATCCATAAGTGATAGTGTCTTACAACTCTACAATCAGACTACTGGACATCATCGATCAATTTAAACAGGATTCACAGCATTCACAGGATCATAAGCACCTGAAAGCCATCTTGTTAATCTTGTCCCATCTTGT
>CAYVAP010000445.1:0-4716 GCA_964449365.1 uncultured Bacteroidia bacterium | reverse complement strand
AGAAGTGAGATCGCTGCGCTGCGAGAAGCGAGACAAAAGAGCTTTCTCCTCTGACCTCTGACTTCTGACCCCTAACCTCTGACTTCTGACCTCTGACTTCTGACCTCTGACTTCTGACCTCTGACTTCTGACTTCTGACCTCTGACTTCTGACCTCTGACCTCTGACTTCTGACCTCTGACCTCTCAACCATCCAATCCCATGATTCCAATTATCGCCTGGCGCAACGTTTGGAGAAGCCCCGTCCGCAGCGGCGTCGTGATCGCCGCCATCACGCTGGGGCTAGCCCTGGGCATCTTCATGATGGCCTTTAGCTGGGGCATCAGCGAAGAACGTGCCCGCCACATCATCGAGGTCCAGACCTCGCACCTGCAACTGCATAGCCCTGCCTATGTGCAGGATCCGAAGATGACTAAGCTGCTGCCGGAGGGCAGCGAGATCCTGCGCCGCATCCGTACCCGCGAGGACGTGGTGGCAGCCACGACCCGGCTCGAAGCCGGGGGCATGCTCACCAGCACCAAAGGGGCCTTTGGCGTACAGATCGTGGGGGTGCAGCCCAAATCAGAAGCCGAAGTCACCCGGCTCGACACCCGCCTGGTAGCGGGCGAATACTTTTCCGACGGCAAACGCAACGCCCTGCTGATCGGCGATGCCCTGGCCGAAAAGGCTGGCCTCAAGCAGGGCGAAGGCGACAGCACCAGCTACAACCTGCGTAAGCGCCTGACCCTCACCTTCCAGACCGTGCACGGGCAGACCACCCAGGCGCGCTTTCGCGTGGCGGGGGTCTATCGCACTCAAAACAGCAAGTACGACGAAACCCACGTCTTTGCCCGGCTGAGCGACCTGCAATCGCTGGCCGAAGTCGGTCAGGGCATCCACGAGATTGCGGTGCTGCTGCCAGGGCAGGAACTAGCCGGACCCGTGGCCGATCAGTTGGCGGGTGAATTTGACCAAGCCAAGGTAGAGACCTGGGCCGAGCTGGCCCCTGACCTGCAAATGATCGCCGAGTCCTTCGAAGTGTCGATGTACATCTTCATCGGCATCATCCTCCTGGCCCTGGCCTTTGGCATCGTCAACACCATGCTGATGGCGGTGCTGGAGCGCACCCGCGAGCTGGGCATGCTCATGGCCGTGGGCATGAACCGCAGCAAAATCTTCGCCATGATCATGCTGGAAACGGTATTCCTCGTGGCGGTGGGCGGCCCGCTGGGCCTGCTGGGCGGCTACGCCCTGGTAGAAGCCACCGCCCTGACCGGCATCGACCTGAGCCGCTTCGCCGAAGGCGTCTCCAGCCTGGGCATGAGCACCATCGTACGCCCCGAACTGACCCCCGAATATTACCTACAAATCGCCCTGATGGTGGTCATCACCGCTCTCATCGCGGCGATCTATCCCTCGCTCCGCGCGCTCAAGCTACGCCCAGTGGAGGCGATTCGAGCAGTGTGACAGTGAACAGTGGTCAATGAACAGTGATCAGTAAAGAATGAACAGTGAACAGTGATCAGTAAAGAGAGTGATCAGTGATCGCACCTCGTTGAGCACCTCGATCACCCCGATCACTTTGATCACCTCGATCACCCCGATCGCTTCTGCCTTTTCCGAATCACGAATTCCCAATTCCGAATTTCCATCATGTCCATCATACAAACCACCCATCTCCACAAGACCTACGAGGGCGTCGTGCCCGTGCATGCGGTCAACAACGTCAGTCTGGCTATCGAGGCCGGTGAATTTACCGCTATCGTAGGCCCCTCCGGGTCAGGCAAGACCACCCTGCTCAACATCATCGGCGGCCTGGATCGGCCCAGCTCCGGGCAGGTGCGCGTGGGCGAGCAGGACATTAGCGAGCTGAGCAACAATGAGCTGATCGACTTTCGCCTCAAAAACATCGGCTTCGTGTTTCAGGCCTACAACCTGATTCCGGTGCTGACGGCCAAGGAGAACGTCGAATTTACCATGCTGCTGCAAGGGCGCAGCCAAGCCGAGCGCGACGCCCGCGTGCAGGAGCTGATGGAGGCTGTGGGCCTGGCCGACCGCCTGGACAACCGCCCGGGCAAGCTCTCCGGCGGGCAGCAGCAGCGGGTGGCCGTGGCCCGGGCTTTGGCCCCCAAGCCCACCTTCGTCCTAGCCGACGAACCCACCGCTAACCTCGACTCTGCCTCCACCGCCAACCTACTCGACATCATGGCCTCGCTCAATCAGCGCGAAAACGTGACCTTCCTCTTCTCCACCCACGACCAGCGCGTGATTGATCGCGCCCGCCGGGTCATCACCCTGGAGGATGGACAGATCGTGCGGGATGAGGGTTAGTGGAAAGTGAAAAGTTGCGAGTGAAAAGTGGAAAGTGAAAAGTGGCGAGTGGAAAGTGGTGAGTCCGCAACCATCAACTCGCAACCCGCAACCCGCAACCTTCAACTCTCCCCCCCATGCACCATTTATTGTTCCTTTCCCTCCTCCTCTCCGGCTGGCTCTTTGCCCAGGAGGAAGATCCGCCCCAATTCGAGGCCAACGGCTACCTCAAGTACCTGCATAGCTCCACCTTCTCGGATATTCAGGTGCCGGGTACGCCGCCGGGCGTCTCTTATTTTCCGCTGACCAACAACTTTTTCCACCACCGGCTAAACCTGTTTTACTATCCCCAACCGGCCTGGACGGTGTCGGTGCAGATGCGCAATCGGCTGTTTTGGGGCGAGCAGGTCAAACTCGACCCGACCTTCGGACGGCAGGTCGACCAGTATCCGGGGCGGCTGGACCTGTCGGTGCGCTGGGTCGATAATGAAAACCTGCTGTTGCACAGCATCTTCGACCGGGCTTATGTCAAGTACAGCCAGGACAAGTGGGACATCACCCTGGGGCGGCAGCGCATCAACTGGGGCGTGACCATGATCTGGAACCCCAATGACCTTTTCAACGCGCTCAACTACCTCGACTTTGACTACGAAGAGCGCCCCGGCAACGACGCGCTGCGCATCCAGTACTTTCCGGGCATTTTGTCGCGGGCGGAGATCGCCGTGGCACCAGGTCGGTACGACTCGACCTGGATCGCAGCGGGACTGTACCGCTTCAACCTCAAGGGCTACGACATCCAGGTGCTCAGCGGCTACTACCATGGCGACCTGGCCGTAGGCGGTGGCTGGGAGGGCTACTTGGGTACGGCGGGCTTCAAAGGCGAGGCGACCTATTTTTACCCACTGGAGGGACTTTCGCCCGATACGACTGCGGCTTTCAGCGGGGCCTGGTCGGTAGACTATGCCTTTGGTAGTGGGCTGTACCTGAGCGGGGGGCTGCTCTACAACCAGCGCGGACAGCAAGCCGCCAGTGACAGCAGCGCCCAGCTTTTTACCGGTACCCTCAATGCGCAGCCGCTGTCGCCCAAAAACCTCTTTCCCACCGAATGGGCCTTCTCGGCCACCGCGTCGGGACAGCCCCATCCCCTGGTCAACCTTAGCGGCACCATCCTCTACAGCCCCGACGATCACCTGAGCATTTTCATCCCCACGGTGAGCTATTCCATCCAGGCCAATTGGTCCATCGACCTGGTGGGGCAAATTTTCCTGAGCGAGCTGCCCGATGGCTATCAGCACGTGGCTTCGTCGGGGTTTTTGCGGGTGAAGTGGAGTTATTAGGGAGAGTTGGGCGTGGAAAGTGAAGAGTGAAAAGTGGAAAGTGGAAAGTTGCTGACCATTCCGGAATCAAGGGCTAGCGTTTGAGGCATTTTTCACCCCCGTAGCCTCCTCCAGAGGGCCTTGCAGAGGTACTGAGCAAAGCTCAGTAGGATCATCCATTCTCCCTTGAGGAGGGGACACAGGGAGTGAAAACCCTCCAAAGGGAAAACTGTCCCCCCCCTCAGCTGCGCACCTACATTTCGATCACAATCGGCTCATGCACTGCGCGGTACGAGACATCCAGGCACGAGGCATTGACAAAGCGGATATCATTGACCTCGGTGATGCCATGCGCCTCGTGAATGTGGCCAAAGACGTGTACGCGCGGGGCCACCTCCCAAATACGCTGGTTGAGATCTTCGCAGCCCGTGAGTACGCCGTGCAGGTTGAGATCGCGAATACCGTAGGGCGGTCCGTGGGTAATCAGCAGGTCCGTTTCGGGAGGGATGGCCTCCCAATAGCGGCGAATCTCCTCCCCCCGTTGTCGGTTGAAGGCCCAGTCGAAAAACCAGGGCGTCATCGGCGATCCCCAAAGGTACAAGCCCTCGATTTCGACGCCTTCATTCTCCAGGTAATGGCAATGAGCCGGAATCAAGCTGCGAAACAACCCAGGCTCTCGCTCGGCGAGAAAGTCGTGATTTCCCGCGATAAAGACCTTGTGGCGATGAGGCTGCTGCCCAAACCAGTCGAGAAATTGGGCCACCTGCTGAAAGGTCCCCATCGAAGAAAAGTCTCCGGCGTGGAGCAGCACATCCCCCTCAGGCAAAGGGATTTGGTCGTGCTGATCATGGGTGTCAGAAATGCAGACGATTTTCATCGCGGGCTATCGGGGTTGAGGAGTGGCTTGCCGCTGCGGCAGCTTGCTACAAAACTCGCATTTTCTGCGACAATTGCCGATGGGATCGGACCTAGTGCTCTGTCAACTCCCGAATGATGGGTGATCGCTGCATCTTTTTCCGCATCTCGGCGTTGAAAGCTCGTCGGTAGGTCCCTCAAGCCCACCGTCTCGCGGTTTGGCCCGCCAAACTCGGATTTTTCGCCTTGATCTGCGA
>CAYVAP010000444.1:0-4720 GCA_964449365.1 uncultured Bacteroidia bacterium | reverse complement strand
TCTGTGCGAGCGTTTATTTGCGCGCAGATTGCGCGGATTGCGCAGACATATGCTTCGATCTGCGCCATGAGCGAGATCTGTGCGAGCGTTTATTTGCGCGCAGATTGCGCGGATTGCGCAGACATATGCTTTGATCTGCGCCATTAGTGAGATCTGTGCGAGCGTTTATTTACGCGCAGATTTCGCGGGTTGCGCAGACATATGCTTTGATCTGTGCCATGAGCGAGGTCCGCGCGAGCGTTTGGTGGCGCGCAGATTGCGCGGATGGCGCAGACATATGATTCGATCTGCGCCGTTAGCGAGGTCCGCGCGAGCGTTTGGTGGCGCGCAGATTGCGCGGATTGCGCAGAAAGATGCCCTCTTATCCTGTGATGGCGCAAGAACCCCGTAAAACTCGAAGGGCTGCTAACGCGCCCCAACGAATTGCTGAGGCATGGCAGACCGAACCACGCACCATTACCCCTTCCACCTAGCTGAGCTACGCGACAGCTTGTGTCCTCCCTCCAAAAAAATTGCCAGAACGCTTGGAGCTCAAGCCGGAAAGTCTTACATTTCTAAAAATAAAAATACATTTTACCATGAATCATCAGCTTTTACCCCCCCCCATTTCATCTTGCGCCCTGATTGCCAGTCTATTGGCTTGGCTGATCGGTGGTTGACCCTTTCAGCACAACCTCTGCCTGACCCCATCCAGGAAGCGCCCTCTCCGGCGCATCAATACTACCTCAACCAAGGCCAACTCATCAACAGCCAGGGACAGTTGGTGCCCGAGATCAAATACTACACCGAGCGAAGCAGCCCAGCGCTGTACCTCGCCGATGACAAAGTTTCGTTTGTCTACCACAAAGTCGACACCATGTACTGGAGCCAACCCGACTCACCCCGCGTCGATACCAGCTATCGGCTGGATATGCGCTTTGCCTGCCGTGATATCCAAACCCGCCCTGACTATGAGGGCGAGCGGGAGCCTTGTGGGACGCTAAAAGCCTCTGAACCGGGCAGCGATCACCTCAACTATTACCTGCCGCACTGTGCCCAGGGCATCACGCAGGTGCCGGGCTACCACCGGGTGGTGTACGAGGAGGCCTTTCCCAAGATCGACGTGCACCTCTACAGCAATGCCATGGGCCTGAAAGCCTACTTCGTGATCAAGCCCGGCGGCGATCCCAACGACATCACGCTGGAATTTGAGGGACAAGACAGCCTCGGCACCCTGATCACGGGTCAGGTGGAGATGTACCTGCGGCAGAAAAAGTGGGCCTTTCCGCAAGCCACAGCCTATCAGATCAGTGGAGGAACTCCTGTGCCTTTGACGTGGCTGCCCTCTTGGTATCAGGTGGGTAGCGACCAAATCAAGATCATTACCAGTGGGTATAACACGGCTCAGCCGTTGGTGCTGCGGGTGGCGTGGCCGATCGTGGTAGGCAATACGCCATTACCCAAAGGTAATCTCTGCTGGAGTACTTACTATGGAGATAATGGTTATGAGTATAATGTTGATGTCAAAGTAAATGCATCTGAAGACTTATTTATCCTTACGCAAACGTTGGGAGATTCGCAATTTCCAGGAACAAGTGGAGCCCAAGAAGTGAATTCTTTCGGAAGTCAGGACGTCTACTTAAGCAAATTTGATTATGGAGTCTCACGTGAATGGGGGACTTACTTTGGCGGCACTAATCGTGACAGTCCTACAGAGTTGGGGTTGAATGAGCAGAATGAAGTATACATAACTGGTCACACCAAGAGCGACGATATCCCTATTACTGGTGGAGGGGGCTATAGTCAAACGCAACTCAGTCAGCCAGTCACTAATACAGAACCGAATGACGCAATGATTTTGAGCTTTGATCAGATGCTTGGATTTCGGCAATGGACCAGCTATTTCGGAGGGGATGGTGATGAACAAGCGTACTCCATTGAAGTGGACGAACAAAAGAACCGTTTATTTATAGGAGGACGAGCCTTTCCATCAAGTTCTACCAGCATTATCTGCGCTGCAAATACGTCCAATGCCTTTCCTACATGTAATGGAGGCGCCTATTTTCAAGGAAATGTGCAAGGAGTATGTGATGGATTCCTAGCTGAGTTTGACTTATCTAGTCATCAACTTTTGTGGAGCACATACTTTGGGGGGATTCATGAGGACTATGTGTACGATATAGTTTCTACTGAATCCGGCCTCTACATCAGTGGAGCAACACTAACCTGGCAGGCTCCGACCAATCCTTCCTCTCCTCTTCCTGCACCAACTAACGGAGCATTTCCTTTGGCCAATCCGGGTGGAGGGGCTTACTTTCAGTCAGTTGGCAGTGCTGCTTCAAATATATCAGATGGCTTTATCAGTAAATTCGACCCAGAAAGGCAGCTAATATGGTCAACCTTTGTAGGAGGTGCAGGGGAAGATTTTCTATCCTCTTTAGCGGTTAATTCTGTGGGAGATGTTTTCGCAGTAGGGGCAACAAATACTACTAGTGCAAATTCTATCGCTTTTTCTTGTTTACCTACCACGAGTTCTTCCGGACTTCCTTTGCTTCCTCTTTGTGACGGGAATGGGTTATCCTACCTTCCCAATTCGGTAATACAATCTGACTATGATATGTTAATAACTCGATTTTCCCCATCAGGCTCCCTTTTGTGGTCAACTATCTATGGGGGAACGGATAGCGAAGAGGCATGGAAGTTTTATGCGGGAGGGCAGATTTTCAATCATATACCCCAAATGAAAGGACACGATCTTACCATAGATGCGGAGGATAATCTATTTGTTTCTGGTAGTACTTTCTTGCGTCTAGGGGGGGTAACCACATTTCCAAGCGTACCTTACAGCAACTATTATTACCAGTCAACGCATGGAGGTATTTTTCCACCCAGCAATACAATACAAATCTTGGACGCATTCATTGTGGGTTTTAACTCAAACAATCAGCGGTTTTGGTCTACCCATTTTGGTGGCAGAGAACAACTAACCACATATGGTGCCAATGGAGAAATAGGATTAGGAATCGCTTCGTTTTCTGATGAATATCTCTACATGGTAGGCCAATCTGAAACAGTCCATACCCCTCAGGACTGTCCGAGCCAAATCACGGGCCCTCCCTATTGTGATCCTACACTAAACCAACGGGCAGACGGATTTATCGCCCGCTTTTGTTTAGATGGGTCTTCAGGAAATCCCACTTCAGTACGCGAGCCAGAGAATCCCAATCGTGTGGTTGTCTTTCCTAATCCAATTCAAAACACTCTCAGGATGAAGCTTGAAATAGCTCGAGTTGAGTCTGTCAATATTGAGATTATCAACCATCTAGGACAGGTTTGTTTCGCTCAGTCCGTAACACTCCGGCCTCAAGCATCACCCTATGAGGTATCGGTCCCTAATTTATGAGCAGGCGTTTACTTGCTAAGGGTACAGTTATCCGACCGAATCTATACCACAAGAATTGTCAAATGAATGGTTCATCCTTAAAAAGTTGATCAACTTTCTAGGGTATCTTAACCTTATTTACATGAAATCAATACGCTACCTATGGCTATTCTGTAGCCTTTTGAGTGATACCTTGTTTGCACAAGGTCCCCTGTGGGAGTCTGTGCCATTCACCCTCAATCGCAATCCACGCTTCTTCTTAGAAGATACGAGCACTCAGACCCTGCTCATTGGGGGAAATTTTTGGAAAATCGACGACAGCACTTGCAATCACCTCATCAGGTTTGATGGTGTGTCGGTTGAACGGCTGGCGATGGATCGTTTGAATGACTTCATTGCAACGCCATTGATGGGGACGTTTTTCCAGGGAGAGCTATATGTGGGAGGGTTTGGCGGGCTGATGAAATACGACGGGCAAAGTTGGCAGCGAATCGAATCTCAGCAGTCGGTCATTCGCACGTCTATCCACCTGGACAGCACACGGATCGTATTTGGCTGTACCTCAGAAGGCCTCGGCACGACTGAGATCAACAGTGTAGGTGTATGGGACGGGACTACTTGGCGTAGTTTTTATGGTGTTGACTCGATCCTAGAAGATGAGAACCCCACCATCAATACTGTAATTTCTTATCAGGGAGACGTGTACTTAGGGGGAAACATCAACAATCTACCAGATTTTAAAGAAATAATGAGATATGACGGACAAGGTTGGACCGATGTCGGCGGGGGAATTCCTAATGGTGGCCTTGGCGATTTGGGACCTATGGTGATTTATAAAGACGAACTCTACGTAGGGGGAATTTTCACCAAAGCAGGTGGCGCACCGGGAAATAACATTGCTCGCTGGAATGGACAGCGATGGGACGGACTAGGAAAAGGGATTGGCAACGATGGAGAGGGTGGAGACGCTGTTTACGCATTGTTCGTGTTTGAAGATTACCTTTGGGTAGGTGGGTTATTTGAAACCGCAGGAGGGATGCCCGCCCGAAACCTCGCCCGCTGGGATGGAGAGCGATGGTGTACATTAGGCAGTTTCTTCGACAACGGCCTGTCTGTAATCGGCTCATGGCGAGACACCCTCTATGTTGGCGGCGGCTTCTGGTCCATCGACGGCGACAGCAGCATGAACAAGGTGGCCAAGCTGCTCGACCCCTATTACGCCGACACCTGCTCGGCCCCGGTGGTGGCCAGTGTGGCGACCACCACTCCCGATGCACAGGTGCGGGCTTACCCCAATCCCACCTCTGGTCAGTGCTGGGTCCAGCTTGACGTAAATTCAACTAGCCGCGGTCAACTCAG
>CAYVAP010000443.1:0-4725 GCA_964449365.1 uncultured Bacteroidia bacterium | reverse complement strand
TCGTCGGACGTTAGTAGTCTTCGGGACTCCGATCCCGCTAGCAACCCCAGCCGAGTCAGAGACATCTACCTTGTGTGCGCCTTCCCGGAAGCGGCCATAAAAGCGATCTGGGTCCAGCAGCGACATGAACAGTTGGAAATCGCTCTCTTTGCCATTATGCGGGGTGGCGGTCATGAGCAAGAAGTGGCGGCAGTTTTTGCCCAGCAGCTTGCCGAGTTTGAAGCGTTGGGTTTCCTCGATCTTCTTGCCGAAGTAGCTGGCCGACATCTTGTGCGCCTCATCTACGATGACTAGGTCCCAATCGCGCGACACTTCCAGCTTGTGCTTGTACAGGTCGTTGCGGGCCAGCTGATCGAGGCGGGCGATCAGGTAGGGTTCCTCGTCGAAGAGGTTACCCGAGGTGCTTTGCTCCTGTTTTTCCCGGCTGAAGATGGCGA
The DNA here is from genome assembly GCA_964449365.1 of uncultured Bacteroidia bacterium. GTDB lineage: Bacteria > Bacteroidota > Bacteroidia > J057 > J057 > CAYVAP01. The sequence goes on along the minus strand of CAYVAP010000443.1, from coordinate 4,288 downwards.
AGTCCAGGCCAAACTTTTCTTTGAGTTCGTCTTGCCACTGCTCGGTCAGCGACCCGGGGCAGACCACTAGGATTCGGTAGGCATCGGCTCGGAGGATCAACTCGCGGATCAGCAGCCCGGCCATGATGGTTTTGCCTGCACCAGGATCGTCGGCCAGTACATAGCGCAACGGCTGCCGGGGCAGCATAGACTCATACACGGCGGTGATCTGGTGGGGCAGCGGCTCCACGTTGGAGGTGTGGACTGCCATCATGGGGTCGAAGAGGTGAGCCAGGCTGATACGGAAGGCTTCCAGCCCCAGCTTGAAGTCCTGGGCAGGTGCATCAAAGGCCCAGGCCCGGCCCTGGGTTGCTACAGATAGTCGTGCTTCGTCCGTGCGGTAAAGCACCTGTTCACGTAGCTGGTTCTGCTCTGTTTTGTAGAAGACGTTGAGGGCGCTTTCTCCCACAGGTTCTACGGCGACCACCGTAGCGAGCTGGTCGGGTTCCAGGCCCTGGATTTGCGATCCTTTTTTGATGTCTTCGAGGCTGAGCATGATGATTTCCTTTGGCTGAATAGGTCGAAACACTGAGCCAGACCCGATTGGAGACACCCAGTGTGTCGGAATGGCACAGATGGGACAAATTATTCGGAAAGACGGACCTAAGCAAGCGATTGACAAGGAATTTGGCGGAAGATGTGAGAATCATCTAAAGACGGGAGACGAGCTTAGTAGGAACAGATGAGACGGTTAGACCTATTTCCCTGGTGGTGCGATGGAAATCGTCGAGAAAAAACAAATTACCCAGATCCTCGCCGAAGCAATTCGATCTGGGCAACCATCACGTTGAAATTCGAGGGGCCATTAACCTTGACTAGCATCCCCGCTCAAGGCTTAAATACTTTTTTGCGCCAAACGGCTCGATCACTCACCATTAGGAGCGTGTACCATCCGCCAAGCAGGGTGGCTGTATCCAGTTCGAGCTTGGTGGCGAGCTGTCGGGAAGTCGTCGCCACGGTACGTCCGGTAGCATCTAACATCTTCACCTGTAGGTTCTGGTGGGGATGTTGAAGTTGGAGCGTGAGTTTCTGATCAAACGGATTGGGAAATACTGTGAGATCGCCCTGGTCATTGGCTGGCTGCCTGATCTGGGTAGGAACTGAAAACCCGGATACCCGAATGATTCGGTTGCCTCCGCCGAAGGTGGAGAAAAGGAAATCGCCAGTCACAGGATCGATCACTGCTCCCTCTGCGCCAGTCAACCCTGTCACCACGTCTCGTGCGGTGGTATCCACTGGCAGGCCGATGGAATCCACCTCAAAGGCAACCACCCTGCCTGCGTCGTAGGCTGATACAAGCACAGAAGGGGCCGTAAAGCCTTGCGATCCTTCGGGCACGTAAGCGATGCCCTCGGGGCCAGACGCCGTGCCCGAGACAGATACATCAGCCGTACTGCTGGCAAAGCTATATTCCCCAGATGGCAGGACCGTAAAGGGAAGGCGATAGAGGCGCGAGGCATTGTAGGAGGAAACGATGAAGTTCCCTGCTCCTGGGTACCCGTTTGGTACGATGGTGCAACTCCCCACGGAACTCGATACGCCAAAACTGCTCAAAGACGTACTCAGTGAGGTGCTATCGGGCAGGACTTGTCCGATAGCGTTGTTGGAATAGCGGGTAAACAGCAGAGTTGACTCTGGGGTGAAGACGATGCCGCCGTCCACGTTGGCCGCTGCGACGTAGTATTGAGCATAATCAAAGCCGATGATGCGATTTGTCGTAGAATCTCGTTCGAGGGGAACGGTGTAGATCGCCCCACTACCTTGGTTAGCCGCCCCCCCAAGGTACAAGACGTTGGGCTGTTCAGGCCGTATGGCGATCCCCCCGTAATTGGCAGGGACCCCGACTACGCTGCCCAGATCGGTCAGGGTGTAACCAGCGTCGGTAAATTCCTGGGTCAACGTCTGCGCCCGAACAGTGCCGATGAAGAACCCGAGGGCATAAATCAAACACAAAACGTGCTGTGTCTTCGTCTTCAAAGCAACCGTCCGGTTGAATGAATTCGTTTTCCAGCGCTTCACTCCGGACGGTTGTGGTTGGGTAAACGGAAGATCATGCATGTCATTGGCAGTTATGGGTGAATGAAAGCGGGTATCCTCGATCAGGGCCAGCCAAGAGATTCTGACGTTGGCATGTGGTGGTTAGGCCACGGCCTTGAGCAAAGCCTCGACCTGATGGATTTTGTGAACCGTTGCCTTCATGTCTAGCTTGCCATCGGTTCCCACCAGCGGAAATGGCTCATCGAGGACGGCTACGGTCATGCTTTTGCCCAGGCGGCCATTCTTCTTCAACTTGAGCTGATGTTGTGGTGCGGCTTTCAACAAGTTGTGTCGGAAGGCATCTCGTACATCTCGTCTCTCTGATGCGTCGACGCCAGAGATTTTGAAGCACAGCTTCCCGAATTCCAACTGAAGGTAGCGTTGGTAGATACTTCCGCCCGGTGTCTGGGCTTGGCTGCCCCCCCACCAATAGCCTAGAAAACCGCCATTGGCCTGAGCGATGTAGCTCCAGTCTCCTGTGCCAAGCTCTGCCTGCAAAGCTGCGTAGAAGCCTCGCCATGGATTCCAGTTATGATCAAACCATTGCTCTGGTGGAAGATGCCTAAAGCTCTCGACTGTTTCATCCAAGTGCTTGAGGTGGGCATAGAAGTCCTGCAATATTGCATTGGGGCTACCTTGGTCGATTCCAAGTTGAAGTATCCCTAGCAGGTCTTTACGCAGAAAGGCCCGGTAGCCCGCTTGCTCTATTCCTGCAAAAGAGCTTTGATCACCTGTTTTGAGGTAAATGGGAATCAGCAGATGGTTGGGGTAATTTTTTTCAACAACCTGACGATAACGAGTGAGCTGACCAGGGCCTTCGCTGGCATTGACTTTGTCCTCGATCAGTATCACTTTCTGATCGTTCACAATCGCCATGACATCAATCTTATGGTACTGCTGACGGACCTTGAGGTGGTGAATAGGCTCTTGCGTCCCAAGCAACGCATGCAAAAAAGCGGTTCCCAATTGATGCAGTGTTGGATCGTGTTGATCCATACCAGGTTGCCCCCAGCTGAGCAGCCAAGCCAAAAATGCATCTTGAGAGAGTTCGTTGGTGGCGAAGGAGAAAAGGTTGGGAGGGTTCATCACGTTGGGGTAAAAAGCGCAGGGTAGCGCATGATTGTTAGGTTGAGAGGCAATGATACACAATTTTGAGAGTTTTGTCGAAATAATTTGCACGCCAAATGTTCGGTGGTCTATCAGCCAGGAAAAAATAGCGGTTCTCTGACAATTTTAGCGGTCGTCATGGCGAGGCTGCGAGGACGCGTAGCCTCATGTGCTCGAAGTTGGGAATGGCAAAGGAAATTCGTTTGATATATCGGATCAAATTATTGAGTCCTTCGGTTACCGCATTTGATATTCCATATACAACAAAGTTCACGATTTCTTCCTTCCATCGTTTGAGGGTGTTGAGAAATTTCTCCCATTGCGGTTCCTCGGAGGCTTTGGCCCGTTCGATCCACTGCAGAAGCTGCTGCTGTGCCTGCTCGGCAGAGAGCTCTTGGTTTGAAAACTAGGTAAAAGTCCATTAGAAATGAAAAAAGCCGGTTTATGAAAGCTACTGGACTTTTGACAAGGATTTTTATCAAGAGTTCCAATCTCAGATTATCCATTTATAGATACAACCTACTGAAAATCAAGCAAATACATACAGTACGCAAAAATTTTTTATTCATCATACAAATGATATTTTTAATTTTTAGAGGTTTGGAGAAATCTGGACTTTTGACAAGGATTTTTATCAAGAGTTCCAATCTCAGATTATTCATTTATAGATACAACCTACTGAAAATCAAGTAAATACATACAGCACGCAAAAAATTTTTATTCATCATACAAATGATATTTTTAATTTTTAGAGGTTTGGAGAAACGGGAGCCGTTCATAAAACCGCAAAAAATAGCAGTGGGTGCGATGTCTGTCTGGCGTATACTTCTGGTTATCAACGTTTTAGAAAATACGGAAGGTAGCGCTGAGTGTCAAAAGTCCAGGAGAAATGGGAGCCGTTCATAAAACCGCAAAAAATAGCATTGGGTGCGATGTCTGTCTGGCGTATACTTCTGGTTATCAATGTTTTAGAAAATACGGAAGGTAGCGCTGAGTGTCAAAAGTCCAGGTCGAAAGGGCTCTTGCTCAAAGCTCAAAATAATTGCTGCCAGCTGCTGCTGGACGACTGAAGGGCTGGGCGGGAGTTGGTTGTCTTTGCGTTGCT
>CAYVAP010000442.1:0-4728 GCA_964449365.1 uncultured Bacteroidia bacterium | reverse complement strand
AGGGCAATTGCGCCACTGGTATCTGGATGAAATCCGCCGGATCGACCGGCCCCAAAGGCCGGAAGCCCGCGTCGGGATGGGTAGGACCCCAGATGGAGAGCACCCGCGTACCCACCAAACGTGCCAGATGAGTATTGGCGGAGTCAACGCTGATCATCAAATCCAGCGCTTCGATCAGTGCCAGCTCTTGGGTCAGCGGGTGAATGGGTGCGATGTGTACAGTGGGCTGAGCCTTAGCCAGCGGCTCAAACCAAGCGCGATCTTCTGGTCCTCCAAACAAAAACACCGTCATGCCCTGCTGGGCCATCCCCTCGATCACTTGCTGCATACGATCGAGGGGATACATTTTTTCGATTTTGCTGGCAAATGGCCCTACGCCCACCCAGGGGCGGGGCAACTTAGCTGCTATAGGCAACGGATACCCAGCGTAAGAGATAGGCTGTACCGTTGCAGGGGCGAGATCTAAAGGCAAGCCTGCCCGCTCGAACACCTCTGTATAAGAGGTGAGACTATGCCGCACCGGGCGGCGGTCTTTGTGGTGGCGGCGGATCATGCGCTGCCGCCCCCGACGGTCTTTGCGCAGGCGAAAGACAGGCGTACCCTGCAAGGCAAACAAGCGCCGCATCACCTGGCTGCGCAGCACGTCGTGCAGGTCCAGCACCGCGTCGATGGCGTAGACGGTTCTTATCTCCTGAAAAAGCCGATACAACCCCCGCATCCCACGATGCCGACCCTTGAGGTCGACCTCGGGCAAGTGTACCCGGGGAAAATCCGCCAGCAAGCCATGTAGCATGGGGCGAGTCAGCACCACCAATTCCAGGTGGGGATCGCGTTGCAGGGCGGCACGCAGTACCGGCAGGGTGAGCACCACATCGCCAATGGCAGAAAAACGGATCACCAGCCAGCGGCGCGGTCGTTGAGCAGAAGGAGTGGCCATGTAGCCGCAAACTTACGCAAGATTGGGCGAAGGGCCAGAGGCACGGCTCTCAGTAGGGATTAGGTTTCTTTTCCTGAAGAATCGCGCAGATCGTTTCGCAGCGTGTGTGTTTGGCGCGCAGAGGCCTCATTCTTTAGCGAATGATCTCCCTTTTATTGGTCTTTTACAAACATATGAGGGTAAAGAAAACATTCACCGCGTTTTCTCTGCGACTCCGCGTGAATCTCTTTGGTTGCTCGCGGGGACGCAAAGACGCGGGGCGCTCGCGGGGGGTAGCTCGCAAAGGGGAAAGAAAGGCGCAGAGAACACATTCCCGCGTTTTCTCTGCGACTCCGCGTGAATCTCTCTGGTTGCTCGCGGGGACGCAAAGACGCGGGGCGCTCGCGGGGGGTAGCTCGCAAAGGGGAAAGAAAGGCGCAGAGAACACATTCCCGCGTTTTCTCTGCGACTCCGCGAGAATCTCGCAGGTTTCTCGCGGGGACGCAGAGGCGCAGGGGCCTCATCGCCCTGAATGTTCTACCCCTGCAAAGGGCGTCTCGAATACCTCCCAGCTAGGATGCTGCAGGTCCTTGGGCGAGACTACCGGTTCGATCTCGCGCCAGGGGATGGCCAGAGCGGGGTCATCCCAGGCAAGACCACCTTCGCTAGCCCGGTGGTAGGGGTTGGTACACTTGTAGAGGAAAAGGCACTCTTCTGAAAGCACCTGAAATCCGTGGGCAAAGCCCTCGGGCACGTAGACCATCTGCCGCTTTTGGTCGTCCAGGACGTGGCTAAATGTCTGCCCGAAGGAAGGAGAACCACGGCGAATGTCTACCGCCACGTCGAGTACCGCACCCTTGATCACGCTTACCAGCTTGCCCTGGGCGTAGGGGGGCTTTTGAAAGTGTAGCCCGCGGAGGGTGCCTTGGCGGGAGAAGGAGAGATTGTCCTGCACAAACGCCAGGTGGCCCAGCCCCATGGCCCCGAAGGTTTGCGCGTTGTACAATTCCTGAAAGAAGCCCCGGCTGTCGCCAAACACATCTGGCTGAATAATGAATAGGTCAGGAAAATTGGTGTCGATTTTTTGAAAACCCATTTGGTAGCGCTTGGTGCCGGATCGATCGCCGCCACAGTGGAGAATGGTAGCAAGATCGAAAGCTTTGCCGCAAAAGCCAAGGCAGAAGCTAACAATCCCTATCAGTGGGGCAAGCGCGGCCGCAGCACACCATAGAGTAGGGTCCCTATGACCGCCGCGAGGATGACCAGCAGGTATACCATCATTCCATGCCCGACCAATATGTACAGAGGTCCAGGGCAAGCCCCTGTCAAGGCCCAGCCGATCCCGAAGATACTCCCCCCCAGGGCATAGCGAACGATGGAAGGGGTTTTGACTACTGCTGGCAAATGCTCTCCCTGCCAGGTGCGAAGGCCCATGCGGCGCAACACCTGCACAAGCACCACCCCCGTAACCACGGCGCTACCCATGATGCCGTACATGTGAAAGGAGTCGAAGCGAAACATTTCCTGAATCCGAAACCAGGAGATGGCTTCTGATTTGGCCAGGGTCAGCCCAAAAAGCAGCCCCAGTCCTACGTAGAAGAATGAGCGTTTGATCATTGCGAAAAATTCTGGTCAGGATAAAAGCAGGGGAAGGAGTAGGTAGGTGCAGAGTAATCCTCCTGCGAAAAAGCCGATGACGGCCACCAACGATGGCCATTGCAAATGCGAAAGCCCGGTGATCGCATGGCCAGAGGTACACCCTCCGGCGTAGCGCGTACCAAAACCGATGCAGACGCCGCCTCCGATCAGCAGCAGCAGATGACCAGGAGAGCGCAGGCTCTCCTGGCCAAATAGGTCTTGCGGTGCCAGATAGCGCAAATCAGTATTTACCTGTAGGGCCTGGAGATCTTGCACGGTTTCAGCCGCCAGGATCATCGGGTCAGGGTTGGGAATCACATGACCAGCGATACCCCCCCCGATGACGGCTCCCCCTACGAAGAGCAGGTTCCAGCGGTCTTGCCGCCAATCGTAGTCGAAAAAGGAGGCCCACCGTTTGCCACCTCCGAGGGTACACATGGTGCGCAGAGTCCCCGATACCCCAAAAGATTGACCAGACCACCAGAGCAGAATCATTACCAGCGAAATCATAGGGCCGGCAATCCACCAGGGCGAGGGTTGAGCGAAAAAGGCTAGCATGGTATCCATTGTGACTGTGTAGTAAAGATGGACATGGCTTATTCATGGGCCGCCCAAAGCGACCACGGGTAATCTCAATACCGAATGCAACCACTCAGCACCTATATCAGGTTATTGAAACAGTTCGTCGAAAGTTACCTGGAAGTAGTACGTGCCACCGATGGTCGGTCCTCCATAGACGGGAGTGTAGGGATCGTTGAGCAGGTTGGTCGCGCCGACCTTGAGCAGGCACTTCGCTGGCTGCAAGTGATAAAACAGGGCCGCATCGATCACATTCCGCTCGGGCACGAGAGCTTGCCCGTTGGGCGACTGGAATAGGTAGCTATCTATCCAGCGGTAGTCGACCTGAAAGCCAACCCCGTCGATCAGGTCGCGGTTGCCAAAGGAACCTTTGACCATGTGCTGGGGAAAGTTGAAGTCAGGGAAATAGTTGGGGTTGGCAGCGATGGCATCCTCGGCATTGAATTCAGTGAAGGTGTAGCTACCCGAAAGGTGAAAATCTCCGGGCAGCACCGCGTCCAGGCTCGCGGTACTTCCGTAGGAGTATACCGTTTCCGACACATCGTTGAGGGTCAGGAAGGGAATACCTGCTTGTGGGCTGAACGATACCACGTTGGCGGTGAAGTTTTGGTACCAATTGACGTATCCACTCAGATCGAAATAGACCCGATTGAAAAGGAGGGTCCGGTAGCCAGCCTCAGCAGTGGTGATTTGCTCTTGCTGCAAAAACTCCAGGTTGGCAGGCTGCAACAAGTTGGGATCCGTTCCCCCTCCTGCCATGAATGTCTGAAAAGACGCTAGCGTAACCAGTTGATCATAAATCTCGATCCCAGAGAGGGAAACCTCCCCTTGGGTACGAAAGTTAAAATTCTCGATGTTGCTCTGGGCATTTCCCAGATAGATCAGCGGACCAGCGTTGAAGGCCACGTACATATCTTGGTTGGCGGGGTTTCGAAATCCCGTCTGCCCCGAAACCCGAAAGGTATGCTCGTTGGCTGATCCCGCCTTGAAGACCGCCGAGGCGCGAGGCGACAATCGACCTTCGAACTCCTGATGCTTGTCATAGCGAATAGAAGCTCTCAGTTTCAGGCGGTCAGAAAACAGGCTGCGATCCGCTTGTAGGTACCCACCAAACTCGACCACAGGGATCAGGTCATTGAATCCTCGCGAACCATCGTTGTAGACGTGTCCATTGGAGCGAAGGCCATATCGACGCAGGTTGCCACCCGCTTGCAGGTTGAACCAAGGGATCTCCTCCAGAAATTGATAATTGACCTCCAAGTTGGAGATGGTAGACTGATACACCACGGCTGAGCCACCGCGCAGATCGATAGGTATCGACCGGGTCAATTCCAGTAGCTCGTTGATGCGCCCTTCGGGATTGTCGCTCAGTTCGCGATCGGCAAATCTACGTGCCTCCGCATGATTTCCAGCAGCTACGCCTGGCACCTCACCCCGGAAGGCCGCGCCGTAATCAGCCCCCCAAACCTCAGTAGGTTTTAACCCCTCTTGTACGATGGCACCAGCTTGTAGCATCGAGTAGCCATCGCCGGGGTTATCGGTTCCATAAAACGCTCTGACGAAAAACCGCTTGCCCCGGAGTTCCACCTTATGAA
>CAYVAP010000441.1:0-4733 GCA_964449365.1 uncultured Bacteroidia bacterium | reverse complement strand
TCGGATTTTTCGCCTTGATCTGCGAAAAAATCTGCGACCGCTTACCCATCATTTTTAAATTGACAGAGCACTAGCTGCTTACTACGGCCACTGAGTGAGTCAATATGATGAATCGGGGCATGACTGGTGGAGAAAGTTCGAATCACGAACTAAATTCACTAGTCATTAGTTTTGACCCGAAAAATGTGCCTCTTAGAGCTTCAGGGAGATATTTTGAATGATGCTCATACCTTACCTAAACTCAAAGTGTGCCGTTCATTCTAAGCAAGTAGCCCTGATTGGCTCTGCGCAGCCTGGGCAACTTTTAACCTTGAACTTTCAACCGCGAAACTAATGACTAGCCTATCTTGTGTCTTATTTCCCTCATGCCTTTGACCGTTCATGCAGGTGAGCCAGGAGCGCAAAGTTCGACAAAATGCCGATGGAATCGAAGTCTTCGTCCGGAAAATCCCAGGCCACGGTTGGGATTTTCGCTTTCCTACGAAAATGTTGGCGAGGTACCCAAACAGCTAGCCCTGCGGACAGTTTTCAAGCAAATGTTTTCGGTTATGTCATCACACCTTTTGCTGCGCTCGGCTCTACTGGCCCTGAGCGCCATGTTGCTCTGCCTACCCCTCTCGGCTCAGGCCGATTGGGAACTCGAAAAAGATGAGGCTGGCATCAAAGTCTACACCCGCAAAGTAGAGGGTCAGGCGCTCAAATCATTTCGGGCCGAGACCACCATCGCGGCGACGCCTCAAGCTTTGGTCAACACCCTCACGGACCTATCTCGCGCCTCCGAATGGATGGACCGCTGCGCGCAAAGCCGCGTCATCGAGCGCTACGACGACAACAGCTACCTGGGCTACACCCTGGTGGACGTTCCTTGGCCCCTACAAGCCCGCGACCTCGTGACGCGGGTGCACATTCGCCGGCAGGCCGACCGCATCGTGATCGAGATGAAAAACGCCCCCAACGACTACCCCAAACAGCAGGACGTGGTGCGCATGCCCCAGTACGAGGGCCAGTGGATTTTGATTCCCCAGAGCGATGGTCGCACCCAGGTCATCAATCAGGGCGCGACCTCGCCGGGTGGTAGCATTCCCGACTGGCTAGCAAATACTGAGGTGGTCGAGTCGCCTTACAAGACCATGGCCAATCTCCGGGCCCGCATGGAGCAGTGAGGAGATTCGAGATTTGCTGATCATTCCGTTTTCGAATGCTGGTTTCTGCGGCGCTTTTCACCCCCGTAGCCCCCTCCAGGGGGCCTTCAGACCGGGTTGAGCTTCGTTCAATCGAAGGAGGGATCTCCCTTGCAGGGACACAGGGGGTGAATGGCAACCTATCATGAAGCGTTTTTCTCTGATAATCAAAATTTTACAAAATTTTTTCGCAAAATCTCGGGATTCTGTACAGCCTAGGTATGAGGGTACAAGATGGCTGATTAGCGCCCTACATATGGCTTACTCAGGGGTCGCGCCAAGCGGCCAGGTTGACTTTCCATCACGAATGGCTGATCGCGAATTTCGAATCAAATCTACTCGCTAAATGGCCCGATTATTGACAAAAAAAGTTCGAATCTGGTAGAAACCAGATAATAGAATTTATGTCCTTATGCTAACGCCAAGATCAATTCGGGCCGGTTGGTTCTTCATCGCCTTGCTATATCTCGGAGGTTGTAAGTGTCCTCCCGATACGGCGCTGGGCGACTTGTTTTTGGATGCAACCATCGTCGATCAGATCCCCTATCGCGGCGACGAAGTCTTGTTTTTCGCCAACCAGGAGGGGGATACCATGCGTTTTTCTAGCTTTGAGGGAATCCAAGAGGACAGTGTTCACCTCAACGTGGCCCAGCAGTGTGCCCATGACCTCTTCGATGTTCAACATCTATTCTACCACTCCAACCAATATGAGATTCGGTTTCAGGATCGCCAAAACCCAGCCCACTACCTAACGCTACGCTGGAACATGGTGCCGATCGACACCGCAGGAGACGCCAGCGTACCGGCCCATTTGGTGGGGTACATGACCCTCGATAGCTGGCTGATGGACTACGGCATGAAGCTCATCATCGATACGCGTGGGGTCCCTCTGCCACCTGAGGCTGCTTATTATCAGAATGCTGATTTTATCTCTGACACCACCCTGGGCAATCACGCCTTTCAGAATGTCTATTACGTGGGAGGTGGAAAAAAAGACCATTTGGCGATCATCTTCTTCAAACCTCGCCGTGGCGTCATTGCCTTTCAGGAGGAAAACGGCCAGCTCTGGATACTCGACGATCGCCCGCATCGATCGTTCAACTTGGGACAAACCAGCAGTTCTGTTCTTTCAGCCAATAACATGCTGGGACAGGTGGCGCAGCGCTAAACCTGTAAAATGAAACTAGGCCCGCCGAGCCAGGCTTGTAACTTCGCCTCTCTTCTACTAGCTTGCTTCAAAATGGTGGTCAGTGCCAAGTACACTGAGCCACAGATATTGCCCTTGAGAGGTGTTGTTATGCAACGAATATACTATTGGGGATGGCTTTGGCTGCTCTTGGCTGCGGCCTGCCAATCGGTGGAGCCTGCGGACTTGGTGCTCAATCAGGGCAGGATTTATACCCTCGATGCCCGTCAGCCCAAGGTACAAGCCGTGGCGGTCCGGGACGGAAAGATCGTCTTTGTGGGCAGTGATGCCGAGGCTGAAGCCTATATCGCCGCCCCTACCACCGTGATTGATCTCCAAGGCCAGACCATGACCCCCGGCCTGATCGAAGGCCACGCTCATCTGATGGGATTGGGGCAATTGCAGCGCAACCTCGACCTTACCGGCACCAGTAGCTATCAAGATTTGGTGGATCAGGTGGCCGCTGCGGTCGCCCAAACCCCGCCTGGACAGGGGATCATCGGGCGCGGCTGGCATCAAAGCAAATGGAGGCCCGCCCCTACCCCAATGATCACGGGCTACCAAACTCACGAAGCCCTCAGCGCGGTTTCGCCTGATCATCCTGTGTACCTCAAACACGCCAGTGGGCATGCGGCCTTTGCCAACGCCCGGGCCATGGCCATCGCAGGCATCGGCGCCGATACCCAGATGGGCGGCGACGGCGAGATCATCCGCGATCCTGATGGTCGGCCCACGGGAATTTTTACGGAGGCGGCCGCGCGCCTGATCGAGCAGCATATTCCCGCCCATGATTCCCTGCAACTGGCCCTCGACTTGCAAGCCGGTATCGACGCTTGCCTGCGCCACGGCATCACGAGCTTGCACGATGCCGGGGTCAATCAGCGCATCATCGATCTCTATCAGCGCTTCGAGCAGCAGGGAAAAATGCCGCTGCGCCTACACGTGATGCTTTCGGGCAGCGATGAGGCCCTGCTCGAACACTGGTACCGCCGCGGTCCGCTCTTGGGCGATCACCTCACGGTACGCGCCATCAAGCTATACGCCGACGGAGCTTTGGGCTCGCGGGGGGCCTGGTTGTTGGCCCCTTACAGCGATCGCCCCGACCACGTGGGCAACCCCATCATGCCCGTTAGCGCCATCGAGCGCATCGCCAACGCGGGGCTCGCCCATGGCTTTCAAGTGTGTACCCACGCCATCGGTGACCGCGCCAATCGAGAGGTACTCAATGCCTACGAGGCGGCCTTGGCCCATCACCCTGATTCAGCCCTCGACGCGCGCTTTCGCATCGAGCATGCCCAACACTTGCACCTGGCGGATATACCGCGCTTTGCCGAGCTAGGGGTCATCCCCGCCATGCAGGCCATTCACATGGCTTCTGATCGCCCCTGGGCCATCGACCGCCTGGGGCGGCAGCGCATCGAAGAGGGGGCCTACCTCTGGCAAAGCCTGCTAAAGACCGGCGTTCCCATCGTCTATGGTACCGATGCCCCGGTGGAGCCAATCGATCCCATCGCCTGCTTTTATGCCTCGGTAACGCGACAGACCCTGGCCGGCGAGCCGCCCGGCGGCTACGAAGCTGCGCAGAAAATGACCCGAGAGCAGGCTCTACGCAGCTACACCCTCGACGCGGCCTATGGAGCCTTCATGGAGGCGGAGATCGGTAGCATCGAGGTGGGCAAACGAGCGGATTTTACCGTTTTTGACCAAGATCTGATGACCATACCCACAGACCAGCTCCTCGACACTGAGGTCATCATGACCATCATCGACGGAGAAGTGTCCTATCAACGTCCGCAGTAGAGAGAGATCCACCCGTGCATTCTGGCTAAGAAGCTCATGAACCAGTATCAACATTTCGGTCTGGAAATAGACCTGATTTCAGAATACGAATTGCTCGAAGCCATCGAGCTTTCCGCTCAGCTACCTTGGCCCGTCGAGCAGTCGATCTTTAGCCTCAAAGATCCCAATGACTGGCTTTTGGCAGGCGAAGAGGTGCGCCGCGTTTTTCGGGAAGAGCTTCCGGTGCAGCTCTCTGAGCTGGGATCAGCCTTCCTGCTACATGTCTTGCAGGAGCACGGCGAAGGGTACAGCGACCTCATGGTGGAGTGGGAAGAAACCAGTGAGCTGACCGAATTCTTGACCGGGCCTTATTGGCGAGATGTCTTGCAACTGCTGCACCTCGATTACGAAGCAGGGTCGTTTCGTCAGGTAAAGGGGCGCGAGCCGTTTTTTTTCATTCATGTTTCCTATGATCGGCTGCTAGAGCTAGAATTGCCCGACTGGGAGGCCATGCTCCCCTCGACTTGGCAGGCCCTGATCGATGAAGAGGCTGATCCTCTCCCACTGCAGTGGCTGCGCGAGATCAG
>CAYVAP010000440.1:0-4741 GCA_964449365.1 uncultured Bacteroidia bacterium | reverse complement strand
GGCACGGGCAAAACCACCGTGGCACGCATCATCGGCAAGATTTACAAAGCCCTGGGCATCTTAGAGCGAGGAACCTTGGTCGAATGCGACCGACAGTCGCTGGTGGCCGACTATATCGGTCAGACGGCCAACAAGACCGCTAGCATGATCGAGCAGGCCAAGGGGGGGGTGCTATTTATCGACGAAGCCTATGCTTTGGCTCAAGGCGGAGCCCACGACTTTGGCCGCGAGGCGATCGACACTTTGCTCAAGCGCATGGAAGACCTGCGCGGTGAACTGGTGGTGATCGCGGCAGGATATCCCAATAACATGCGCAGCTTTCTGGAAAGCAACCCGGGACTCAAGTCGCGCTTCGATCGCCGCCTGGAGTTTGGTGATTACGCCGCACCAGAGCTGCTGGCCATCGCCGAGCAAATGCTGGAAGCCGAAGATATCGATCCTACCATGGAAGCTAAGGCCCAACTAATGAAATTCTTCGAGCACCTCAGCCGCAACCGCAGCAAGTTTTTTGGCAACGCCCGGGCGGTGCGCAAGGTGGTAGAGCGAGCAGTCAAAAATCAACACCTGCGCCTGGCCGGGCTGGACTCCGAAGCCCGCAGCGAAGGGATGTTGCGCGAGTTGCGCCTCGAAGATGTAGCGGAATTTACCCCCAAAAATGATACCCTGCTCGAAGGCGACCGTCAGGGTCGGGTTGGATTTACCTGAGACAAATCAAAGTATACGCAAAGAACTTTGCTGACTATTCCGTTTTCGAGTGCTGATTTCTGTGGCGCTTTTCACCCCCGTAGCCCCCTCGAGGGAGCCTTGCAGAGGGGTTGAGCTTCGCTCAACCGCACGGAAAATCCCCCTGGTCGAAGATCCCGAGAATCGGGAAGGGGGACATAGGGGGTGAACCTTCATCAAATATGAGCCTTTATCCATTGATTATCAGATGCTAATAGAGCACTTGATTCCAGAATGGTCAGGAACTTTGAGTTGAGAGCGCTTAGCTCAGTGGTATCTCGCACTGACCTCGCAAATTTACCTTGAGCTTGCCGAAAGGCCAGGCGGTTTTCTGCGAAATCCGCAGACCCCTCGCAAGCATATTCTCAATCCCCGAGACCTTGAGTATAGATCGAAAAACCGACCTCCCATTTTTCGAAAGCAGAACAATGGAGAGACAGCTAATGTCTCACCGAAAAAAAGTTACAACGGATCACCGCTTTTTTGGATATCTGAAAATATATTGCTTCCTTTGTATTTGAAAGCATTAACAATACATTAATCATCTATTTTATGAAAAAGTTCCTCTTTATGGGTGCTACCTTGTTGGTAGCAGGTGGCTTCTATGGCTGCGAAAAATGCACCACTTGCGACTATTCTTACACCGATCCTGCTTCTGGCCAAACCGTAGAAGTACCCGGTCAGGAGGTTTGTGGCAACAACTCTGAAATTGAAGACTACAAGGCAGAAATAGAAGCTGCTGCTGAAAGCTCCGGTGGTACCATGACTTGCGTTGACAATTGATCAGCGCCATCAGAACCCTAATTGTAGAAACTACCGAGTGGCAAAGTCAAACTTTGCCACTCGACTTTTTTGTGACTCACTTACTCCTTTGCTCATGGAGATCGAACCACCACGCCCGTTAGATCGGCTAATTCATCGACACTTCGGCAAAGCCGTACTTCTCTTTGAATTCATTGAGTTGTAAGTCATTGACCCCAGCCACTACGGCTTGCAAATGGCGTTCGTTTAGCTCGATGGTAGAGCGGTAGACGGGCTGGGGGGCACGCTGTCCGGGCGCTTGTTGTAAGATGTAGAAGATCCCGGTAGGCTCACCTTTGGAGGGTAAATGGCGCAGCTCGTAGTGCAACAGGGGGCGATGCAGCTTATGGGTGCGCAGGTGGGTCTGAAACAACCCAAAGCGATACTGGAAACTAATCGATTGGCGATTGATGACCAGATATTCTTCTCCGAAGAGCTGCCATAGGGTAAAGCGCCCCAAGGTAAAGCCCCAGAGCAGCAGGCTGAGGGCAAAGCCCACGACCAATTGTCCCTGATGATGCCCTTCGCCTAGGGCGACCATCAGGCCCAGCCACAGCGGCACAAACGCGAGATTGCCCAGGATGAGCAGCATTTTGAGCCAGAGACGAGGCCGCAAGCGCAGCCGGATGTGCAGGTTCAAGCCGGTCTGGTTGATGTCGCACGAATTACCCATGAGGTAGAGAGTCAATTTGAATTTGGAGATATCGATTTACGGAAATAACGCAGAAAGACCCCCACTCGTTTGGAATAGGGGCCTTTGTGGATAAAATCACGCTGCAAACCAGGCTACTGGATATCATCGATTTAGACCGGATTTCAGGATCATAAGCACTGCAAAGCTATCCTGTTCATCCTGTCAAAAAATGAGCGCGCCAGCGGCTCATGTCCAGTAGAATGGCCGCAAGTACCTTGCTATCAGGGCAGGTGGTGTTTTCCTTCTCTGTGAGGGCGAAACTGAGACCGAAACAAGCGCCGCAAAGGGATGAAAGGAAAGAGATGAGAAAATATTGAGAAAGTAAAAAATGCTAGCTGCAAAAGGATGCTCAATCTAATTCGGTTATACTTCTCTTTACATGACAAACTTTCCATAACAAATTTATACCGCTGACTATCAGAATTTTAGGAATAAAATTGCCTATGTACCGAGCCGCTGTATATCAATAGTATATATGTGTTTATTTTCGATGATGTGTAGGTTAAGTAATCAATAAGGCTCAAGGACCACTACGCGAGGAAGAAAGAAACAGACCCAAAACCTGTTGATTGATCTTCTATTTTCTGTCTAAAGACACTACTACTCGATGAAACATTTGATTTTCTACTTTTCGCTATCACTGCTAGCGACTGGGTTGGCTGCACAAGCTGATCGGGTCAATGTAGTAGAGGCCAATGATGGTACACGACTCGTTGTGAACGGCGAGCCGTTTATGGTCAATGGGATGAACTGGGATTACTTCCCGATTGGTACCAACTTTAATTATAGCCTCTGGAACCAATCTGATGCGGTGATCCGAGCTGCACTAGACACGGAGATGTCGCTCCTAAAAAACATGGGCGTCAACACTGTCAGGATGTACACCGGGGTGCAGCCCAAGTGGATCGCATACATCTATGAAAATTACGGCATCTATACCATGCTCAACCACTCTTTTGGTCGCTATGGGCTGACGATAGACGGATCGTGGGTAGCCGTAACGGATTACAGAGACCCCAAAACCAAAGAGTTGCTGATGTCAGAAGCCACGAAGTTGGCAGAGCAGTATCAGAACACCCCTGGTCTCTTGATGTACCTACTGGGCAATGAGAACAGCTACGGCCTCTTCTGGGCTGGGGCAGAAACAGAAGATTTTCCGGAAGGGTAAGAGCGGATCAACGCGGTGGGAGAAGCTCGTGGCAGGCCTATGTATCGACTCATGAATGATGCCGCCAAGTCCATGAAGTCTATCGATGGCTCTCACCCGGTGGCGATCTGCAATGGTGATTTGCTCTTCCTTAACATTGTGGCTGAGGAATGTCCCGATGTTGACATCTATGGCACCAACATGTACCGGGGGGTATCTTTTGGCGATGCCTTTGAGCGGGTCAAAAATGAATATGGCAAGCCGATTCTGTTCACTGAGTTCGGCGCTGATGCCTTCAATGCTATCACCAACGCCGAGGACCAGGAATCACAAGCCTACTACATGCTGGGCAACTGGCAAGATATTTATGCCAACGCGGCTGGTTTGGGTCAGGCAGGCAACTCCATCGGGGGGTTTACCTTTCAGTTCAGCGATGGCTGGTGGAAGTATGGCCAAACCAAGAACCTAGACGTCCACGACGCCAATGCCTCCTGGGCCAACGGCGGCTATGGCCGCGACCTGCTGGAAGGTCAAAACAACATGAACGAGGAGTGGTTCGGGATTTGCGCCAAAGGCCCTACCAATGAGCGAGGCTTGTATGACCTTTATCCGCGCGCTGCCTATTATGCCCTGGATGAGGCTCATGATTTCGATCCTTACGCAGAGGGACAGACCCTGGGCGATTTGAACCAATACTTCGGCGACATTGAGCTGATGGGCGCTGTGCTGAAGGCCCGAGGCGATAAAGCAGCGCTGGAAGTACAAAGCGGGGGGAGTAGGCTTAGCATCAGCCGTCTCACCGCCAATATTGCGGCGATTAACACGGGGGGATCGCTGATTTCTACCCCTGATGAAGATGATCCTGGCAGTCAGACCTTTCCGAACCGAAAGGGCTTTGACCATATGCAATCTTTCTTCGTCGGGGTTCAGGGCCGACCATCTCCCGATATGCGAGTTGAGGTCCAATTCAACGTGCTGGGCAACGTGGCTCAAAACCCCATCAACGAGATCTTCTACGAAAACCGCGGCCGCCCCGTAGCGGTGCAAACGCCCTTCAACGGACCGGCTACCCTGGGAGACGTCAACCGTGTGGTGGTGTACCGAGCGGAATATGAGTGGAATCACGATCTTTTCGATCTGAAGGGCTTCTACCGTACAGGGCACTACCATTGGGCATACGAGGGCGATTTTTTCGGCTTGTATCCTGAGGCAAACCATGGCCCCAACATTGACATCTACAACGGTACTGCACCACTCGGGGCGGAGTTTTACGGAAAGAAGCAGCTCAAAGGGCTTTCGGTAGCCATCGGACCGGAGCTATGGTGGGGAGCCAACCCAGCCATTATCGCCAAATACACGCGAGAGGTGGCTAGATT
>CAYVAP010000439.1:0-4753 GCA_964449365.1 uncultured Bacteroidia bacterium | reverse complement strand
ACAGCAGCAGCCGCCCTCGCAGGGCATAGAAGCCAAAGGCTGACAAAGCGGCTGCCAGCAGCAGGGGTCCCAAGATGAGCAGGCAGGTTTTCCCATCTCGGGCGCGGTAGCTGCGCCAGGCACCGAGGGCTGCGGCCGCCGCCAGGGTCACCCCCAGCCATACCGGACCCGCCACCCAGCTCTCGAAGGGATCGAGTAGGTGCACCGCTAGCCAGTACCAGCCGTCGTCGCATTGCCACAGGTTGGGGAGCATGTCGCCCTGCCAAAAGACTTGCATGAACGATAGCCCATCATCTGACTGGGGCCGCAGCCGCAGGTGCCCCGCCGCACTCGCCAGCCAGGCTGCTCCGATGATCCATACGGGCCACAGCGTACGCTGCTGCTGCCGACGCTCCCAGAGCCAGGCCAGGCCCAGCGGGGCCATGATCAGCACGGCCGGCAGGGAAAACCAGGGTAGCAGCAGGCCCAGGCTCCCTAGCCCCCAAAGGCGACGAGGGCCCTCGGGCCAGGCTTGCAAGCCAAGGAGCAGCAGGGTGGCGGCCAGCACGTCCGTTTGGTAGGGTTTGGCCTCGGCTGCGTAGAAGATAAGGGTATAGGTGCAGGTGGCCAATCCCAGGCCGAGGCAGGCTACCGATTGGCCCTGCCAATGGCGATAGAGTCGGTACAGCAAGGGCAGGGTCAGCAGGCTGGCCAGCAGGGGCCAGAGGCGCAGGGCCAGATCGGAGCTGCCCAGCAACAGAATGATGACTTTTTGCAGCCAGAGCCAGCCCAGAGGGGCAGATTGGAAGTAGGCCAGGGGCTGCATTAAGCCCATGAGGTCTCGCTCGTAGAGGCTCGTGGCCAGCATGGCTTCGTCTAGCCAGAGGGCTCGCGGCGAGAGGTAATGCCACAGGCGTAGGGCGCATCCCAGGACGAGGAGCCACCAAAAGATATGCCGATGATTGCGAGACATGGATCGTAAAGCTACAAAAAAAGCGCCCTCGAAATGATGAGGACGCTCGATGAGTGCTTAACTCATACTACCAGGGGTTACTGGGTTTCGATCAGCCAATGGCCAAGATCTGATCGATCAACTGGCCAGCAGCGATGTGCTGCCACAGATTTTGCCGCTCGACCTCAACATGCCGGAGCTGAATGGGGTCGAAACGGCCAAGATCCTGCAGCAGCAATACCCCGAGCTGCGCATCCGTGGTGCTATCGACCTACTTCAGCAAGCAATTCATCTTGAACATGATCGAGCTGGGGGCGAGCGCCTACCGCCTTCGGAATTAAGTAATTAACCATTCGAAATTTCAAAAGCTCAATTGCCGCAATACGGCGGGACTGGTGGTCTACGCAGGGCAGCACAAGTTGGTAGACGTGCCTCCCGATGCCTTTTGGGGCAGACGCTGATCGCGTATCACCCAAACGAAAAGCGCCCTCGGGAGAGGGCGCTTGCTTGGTATGTTATGGGCGGCAAGAGGCTTTCAGACCTCCAGCAGCATGCGAGCAGGATCTTCCAGACGCTCCTTGAGGCGAAAGAGGAAAGAAACGGCTTCTTTGCCGTCGATGATGCGGTGGTCGTAAGAGAGGGCCACGTACATCACCGGGCGAATGACCACCTCACCATTTACCGCGATGGGTCGCTCGACGATGTTGTGCATGCCAAGGATGGCCGACTGCGGCGGGTTGATGATCGGGGTAGAAAGCATGGAACCAAAGACACCGCCGTTGGTGATGGTAAAGGTGCCACCCGTCATATCGTCGATGGTGATCTGGTTGTTGCGAGCCTTGATGGCGTAGTGCAGCACGGCCTGCTCCAATTGAGCTAGCGTCATGAGGTGGGCGTCGCGGATCACGGGCACCACCAGGCCGCGCTCGCTGGACACCGCGATGCCAATGTCGGCGTAGTCGTGGTAGATGATCTCCTTGCCGTCGATCTGGGCGTTGACACCAGGAAACTCAGCCAGAGCCATGGTCACGGCTTTGGTAAAGAAGGACATGAAGCCGAGGCTCACCTGGGGGGTTTCCTTGAACTTCTCTTTGTATTTTTTGCGCATGTCCATCACCGCCTTGAGGTCTACCTCATTGAAGGTGGTGAGCATGGCGGTCTCATTTTTGACTGATACCAGGCGGTCGGCGATTTTACGGCGCAAGTTGCTCATTTTCTCGCGGCGCTGCTCGCGGCTACCCCCACTGGTTACGGTGGGCATCTGCGGGGTAGGGCGGCTTTCCGGCTTGGGTGCTTCCTCTTTTTTGGGTGCGGGCGGGGGAGCAGGCTGGGTTTGTGGCTTGGGTTGGTTGGCGTAATTGACTACGTCGGTCTTGGTTACGCGGCCGCCGCGGCCAGAGCCTTGCACCACCCCCTGCTCGATGCCCTGCTCTTGCATCATCTTCTCGGCAGACACCGACGGGTGCCCTTGGGCATGCCCACCACCATTGCTCGAAGCCATCACGGGAGGCTGAGCGGGGGCATCCTGTTTTTCTTCTTCGGCAGGCGCTTCCTCTTTGGCCTCGCCAGCGCCGCTACCCGCACCTTCGGTGTCGATCTTGGCGATAACTTGACCCACTTCTACCGTCTCGCCCTCTTCGGCCAGGATCTCGATGGTCCCGGCGTTTTCGGCATTGATGGTCAGGGTCGCTTTATCAGAATTGATCTCGGCCAGCTCGGCATCCATCTCTACGGAGTCGCCCGTGGAGATCAGCCAAGATTCGATTTCTACTTCGGTGATAGATTCACCAGGACTAGGGACTTTGACTTCTACGATCATGGGGCGTGATGCTAATGAATCCAAGTTTGTAACAAAGGTAAGAGAATTTCTCTACAATCTTTGATCTACACTTCTAGATATGTATTTTTTTCCATAAAGTCTAATCGCTCCCCAGCTCAGCAAAGCGCCCACCATGTCGATTAGGACGTCGAGCACATGCGGCCCGCGACCGGGTACGTAAATCTGGTGTACCTCATCGCTGATGGCGTAGAGCAAACCCCACAGCAGGGCCCGGTAGGGCCAGCTTGCTTGGGGCCAGTAGCGGCGATCTAGCCGATAGCTCCAGAAAAAGAGCACAAAGTAGACGCCCATGTGAGCGAGTTTGCGCACCAGCCCTGGCAGATACCACGCTTCCAATTCCTCCTTGGTATAGCCCAGCCATTCGAAGATCAGCAGAAATAGCCCGCTCGTCTCGCGCGAGGCTGCTTTGTCCTGATGAGAGAGAAAAAAAATCAACCCCATCCACAGCAGCCAAGGAAGCCAGTACTGCCAAAAAGTACGCCGAAGAGAGCGAGGGTCAGTAGAGGGTGATGTCGGTGTCAATCGTCAGATAGCTTGTAGATTTTAGGATGAAGGTAGAGAAATGCCTTCAGGACCTCACCTCACAATTGATCGGTTAGGAGTCGATGCCCTCCTCACGTAGTCCGACTCTGGACTTGCAGAGATTTGGCTTCGATGAAAATGCGCGTCACCTCAGGGTGCATGGCCCGAATTTGCCCCTCGACGCGGGCGATGGCCTGCTCGATGTCGTTGGCTTGCAAATGATCCTTGAACTCCACGTCCAGCGCCAGCAAAATTTGATGAGGCCCAAAGTGCAAGGTAATGGGCGTATTGAGCCTGGCTATTGCCGAATCTGATCCCACGATCTGCCGCAGGCTAGCTACCACCTCCGGCTCTGCCGCTTCACCAATCAGCAGCGCCTTGCTTTCATAGGCCATCACGATGGCGATGCTGGTCAGCAGCAGCCCAATCACGATCGAAGCTGCCCCGTCGAAGTAAGGATTGTTGAGGGTGTGCCCCAGGTAAATCCCCGCCATAGCTACCACTAGCCCGATCAGGGCTGCGGCATCCTCTAGGATGACCGCAAAGCTGCTGGGGTCTTTGCTGGTCTGAATGGCTCGCCAAAACCGCTTATTGCCGCGGACCTGATTGAAACTTTTGAGCGCAAAAAACAGCGCTCCCCCTTCGAAGACGATGGCCAGGCTCAGCACGATGTAGCTTATCGTCGGATCCCCTATTTCTGAGGGATGCTTCAGGTGCTCGATGCCTTCGTAAAAGGACATCCCGCCCCCGATAGCAAAAATCAGCACCGCCACCACCAGAGACCAAAAGTATAGCTCTTTGCCGTGGCCCATCGGATGCGCCTGATCGGCCGGCTTCTTGCTACGATGTAGGCCATAGAGCAACAGGAGG
The DNA here is from genome assembly GCA_964449365.1 of uncultured Bacteroidia bacterium. Lineage (GTDB taxonomy): Bacteria > Bacteroidota > Bacteroidia > J057 > J057 > CAYVAP01. The sequence continues at coordinate 590 of CAYVAP010000439.1, read as the reverse complement.
CCATTGCCAGTGTCGACCATAGAGTGTATACCCTCCGACAGCATCGCGGAACTACCAGATATCCCAGCTGCGATAAATTTGGAGATGGCAATCGCGGTGTTGGCCGCAATCGCGGCATAAATCGGTCCTTTGGATGAGCCAGCCATGATGGTTGAAAAAAATTTCGGATCGTGCGCTTAAGCTACATAAGTGTCGCCACAAAAAAAACCCGACAGAAGTTTGCCGGGCAGACCATGGAAAGAACGTGGTTGACGATGGCGACCAAACCAATCGTCATGAGCAGCTAAAAAATCTTTTTCCAAAAGGAGTTTTTTTCTCTTTGTTGATACAAGTATACGGCCCTGAGGCGAGCATAGCAAGCTGTCATTATGCTTGAGACACAAATTGACACTCGCCGAGGTGGAAGGGCCATACGGGCCATAGAGGCCATAGGGATCATATAGGCCATACGGACCATGGATCTAGAGAAAATAAAGGCAGAACGCCTATGCCCCTTATGCCCCTCATATGCCCCCTCCCAGTGGCCATCGAACCCAAACCCAAAACCCCCAAACCCCGCCACCAACAGTACAACAATCGTTGCGCCGCGT
>CAYVAP010000438.1:0-4756 GCA_964449365.1 uncultured Bacteroidia bacterium | reverse complement strand
GGCTCACTCAGTGGCCGCCCAAGCGGCTATATTTACGTTCAACCTTGAACTTTCAACCTTGAACTTTCAACCGCGAAACTAATGACTAGTCCAGGCAGGAAATACTTGTTTGGTTGGGGGGAAAAAGATATATTTACATATAAATTCTGCGAGAATAGCTCAGCTGGTAGAGCATCAGCTTCCCAAGCTGAGGGTCGCGGGTTCGATTCCCGTTTCTCGCTCCAGGCTCCGTAAATTATCTTTACGGAGCCTTTTCATTGGCTGTAAATCCTCTTTGCCCACGTATGCCGCATCTGATCGATACTCACGCTCACCTCTACGCCGATCAATTTGCCAAAGATCAAGACGCCGTGATCCAGCGGGCGCGCGACGTGCTGGCGGCGGTGGTCCTGCCTAATATAGACGAGCAAAGCGTCGCGGCGATGCATCGCCTCACTGATCGAGCGCCCAATTTTTTCTTTCCGGCCATGGGGCTGCATCCTTGCCACGTCAGCGAAGGCTACGAGGCCCAGTTGGCTCAGCTCAAAAGCTACCTCGACGCCCCTGATCACCCCTACGTCGCCATCGGCGAAACCGGCCTCGACCTGTATTGGGACCAGTCAACCTTGCCTCGGCAGCAAGCGGCCCTGGCTATGCAGATCGGCTGGGCAAAAACGTACCGTTTGCCTATTATCTTACATGCTCGGGAGGCCATCGATCAAACGGCTGATCTAATCGAGCAGCACCACGACGATCGCTTGACCGGAATTTTTCACTGCTTCGATGGTAGCTGGGAGCAGGCCCGGCGCATCATGGCTCTGGAAAGCTTCAAGCTAGGGATCGGCGGCATCGTTACCTATCGCCAGGATGTGCAGGCGGTGGTCAAAGCGCTGCCGCTGGAGGCCATCGTGCTGGAAACCGATAGCCCATATCTACCGCCCGAGCCGCGTCGCAAAGACAAGCCGCGCCGCAACGAAAGCAGCTACACGACCTATGTCGCTCAGAAAGTGGCCGACCTCAAGGGGCTTAGCTACGAAGAGGTTGCCCTAGCGACTCAAGCCAACGCCCGGGCGTTGTTTCCCTTTACAGTTGCTTAGGAAGACTCAAAGAATAACTTCCCCTTTTTGTTTCACGCAGAGGCGCAGAGTAAAAAGTTGATAAACAAAGAGTTGTATTTCTTTGCCTAAAATGGAAAAAGGAAGTTTATTTTTTGACTGTTACTTAGCCAGAAATTGCTCGATTTCGGTGAGGGTAGCGGTGGCGCTGCCGAGTTTGCTGATGACCACCGCAGCAGCAGCGTTGGCAAAATGAGCCGCTTCGCGCAGGGTGTTGCCCGATAGCAGGGCAAACGCCAGCGCGGCCAAAGCGGTATCGCCGGCCCCAGTTACGTCAAACACGTCGCGGGCGGCGGTAGGCACCACTTGCCATTCGCCGTCGTAAAGGCCGATGCCTGCCTCCGAAAGGGTGATGGCCATGGCCTGCAACTCCAACTGTTGGTACAACTGTGCGGCGGCCCGGGCGAGTTGGCCCTCTTGGTCGAGGTCCAGCCCAGTGGCTAGCGCCACTTCTTTACGATTGGGGGTGATCAAGGTCGCGCCGCTATATTTGCTGAAGTCATCTCCTTTGGGATCCACATAGACCGGAAGGTGATTGGCGCGGCAGTGATCGATCAGGGCCTGGGTAAACGCGGGGGTGAGCATGCCCTTGGCGTAGTCGGACAGAATGACTGCATGGTACCGCGACCAGAGCGGTGCCAGGTGTCGCAGTAGGGTGGTGGCGACCGCCTGGCTGATGGGCTCTCGACTCTCTTGATCGAAGCGAATCACCTGCTGATGCCCCGCGATGAGACGGCTTTTGAGGGAGGTTGTGCGGCCTGGCAGGCGTAAAACCGCCTCGGTCCCTACTCCTTGAGCTTGCAGCGATTGTGCGAGCAGATCCCCCACGGCATCCTCTCCCAGTACCGTACAGGCATCAACCTCGATCCCGAGGGCCAGCAGGTTTTTGACCACATTGCCTGCGCCCCCTAAGGCGTGGCTTTCTCGCTGTACGTCCACGATGGGCACCGGCGCTTCTGGCGAAATGCGATCGCAGCGACCCCAGTAGTAGTAGTCGAGCATGTAGTCGCCCACGACGAGGATGGAGAAGGGCATGGGGTACATTCGAAATTTGGAATTGGTAATTCGAAATGGCTCTTCAATGAAAGAGCCTGGAAATCTAACGAGGTAAGTACGGCCCTAGGCACAAAAAAAGCAACCAGAAGCATCTGCCCTGGTTGCTGAAGTAGATTGACCGCTCAATGGACGGGAGCTCAATTGTGAATCCCGAATCCCGAATCCCGAATCTCGAATGTTTCACCTGATCAACACCATCTTCCCAAAGCCATTGTTGAAAAATTGGCTGGTATTGTTGTCGCGCAGTTCAGGATCGTCTGCTCCGCCGGACATCTTGGTTACGACTCGGTATAGATAGACGCCATTGGCCAGAGGATCGCCGTACTCATCGGTGCCGTCCCAGGCATAATTGGTGATGTTGCGGCCAAAGAAGACATCTCCCATGGCCTTGAGGTCAATGACCTTGACCATTTTGCCAGAGATGGTAAAGATGTGAATCTGAAACACCTCGGGGAGCTCCGAGCCGGTGAGGGTGTACACAAAGCGGGTCGAGGTCGAGAAGGGATTTGGGTAGTTGAGCACGTGGGTGAGGGTGCTTTTGTTTTCGACCCGAAAAGAAATTTCGTAGTAATCGGGTCCGCCGCCGGCCACGTTGCCATTTTGATCTTGCCCTTGTACGCGCAGGGTGTACTCGCCGTCGGCCAGAGCCTGATTTTCACCGGGCCGGAAGTACAGCCGGGCTTTGTTGTCGGGTAGCTCGGCGGGTTCCCACTCTACGCGCGGATCTCCGGTGATAAAGACCCGCCCGGTATCCAGCACGGTATTGGTGCCTTTGATGAAGTACAGCGTGAAGGAACTGGAATCCGTGATGGGGACGAAGGCATTTTCGTCGTTGATCTCAATGAGAATCTCAGGGGTAGGAGAGACCACGTCTCCGTCGATGATGTGCTTGCCGTCGAAGGTCACGTCCAGGATGGGGCTTTGTCGGTCGTTGAAGACCTCAAAGGGCTGGATGTAGAGGTTGTTGAAGGTGTACTGCTCTATGGGCTCCTGCTCAGGGTTGAGCTCCACGGTGAGGTCGATTTTACCCGAGAGGTTTTTGCCGAGCGAATTGAAGCGCGTCTCGAACTCTACGGGCGGATCTCCTACCCGCAGGCGAGGAATGCGAATGGTATCTATCACCAGTTGCGAGCGATCTGGGCGTTTCAGGGTAACATGCACATCGAGGCTGTCGATGTCGACCGAGCTGAGGTTTTGGGCAGCCATGCGTAGAAACACCTCTTGACCTTCGAAGATGGTGTCTGATTCGAAGGCAAAATTGGTGAGCAGATTTACCGCCGCGTCGGGTGCCGGATCGTAGATCACGTGCCAGTTGTCGAGCTGTGGCGCGGTGAGGCGAATGCTGTCCACCATGTCTCCCTCCAGCCGCAGGTAGGGAAAGGCCGTAGCGTCGATTTGGCTCAGGTTATGACTCCCTTCCTCCAGGTCGGCCATCAGCACCGAGTCGGTACCATCGCGGCGAATACCGATCACCGAAGTGAGGACCTGCTCTTGCACCACCGGGTCTTTGGAGCGCCAATCCCACACCAGCGACTCCCAGCGATTGGAGGGGCCGATGGTGGTAGAGCTGATGCTGCCTGCGTCAAAATTGGTGGTCAGGACGGTCGAAATCGACAATTGATTGGAAGCGTTGTTGGGGGCATAGACCTCGGTGGCCGAGCTTGCCCCCTTGCGGCCCATGACCAGAAAGCGGCCATTGTCTGCTACGTAGCGGATGTCATCCGAGACGCCTATAGCCTCCATGGCTTCAAAGGTCGCTTCAGGCCAAAGGGACACCCGTGGGTTTTGGTGGCTGCCGATGACCACGTAGTCGCCAGGCTTCACGGCATTGATCAGGGTCGGCAGTTGGTTGAGTTCACTCGGGATATCGAGCACCTGAGCCTGCAACCCATCCCAGGAGTAGGAGAGTCGCTCCAGGGTATACTGATCGATGATCACCACTACCAGCATGTTGCCGTAGTATCCGTAGAGACTGGGATCGGCCTCTAGCGCGCCATTGGAGGCATCGCGATAGTTACCAGAGCCATTCGCCACGTAAAATTCATACTCGATGCCATAGTTTTCGAAGCTCCACTCCTGTTGGATCTCATCCACCTCCAGGTTCTTGAAGCGATCTTTTTTGAATTGGCCAAACTTCGACTGGGCCCAACCGGAGCGATTGGCGATGTACTTGAAGGAGGAGTTGCTCCAGCTCACCGGCGACACGTCGCGCAGGCGTACCCGCCAAAAGTAGACCGTGCTGTCTTGCAGCGTCAGCGGGGGTTGCCAGCTAGCCAAAGTCGCGCTACCCGTCACCGTGCCCGAGGATACCTTGAGCGGAGAGTTGAATTGATCGGTGGTGTCGATCTCAAAGATGAAGGGCACCTCGCTGTCGCGGCTCATAAAGAAGGCCGAGGCCCGCAGCTCCACCTGATTGTTGGGGATAATGGCAAATTCTGGCGGGAAAAGGGCCGCCGGAATGTTGCCCGGTACCAACTGCCGATAATTGATGCGGTTGTTGGTTTCGTCGTATTCATCGAATGCCTCATCCGCGTCGACGAACACATCGAAGGTATTCTGCCCCGTCATGGCATTGCCGATGGGATTGCGCAGCAAGAAGGTGAAGG
>CAYVAP010000437.1:0-4774 GCA_964449365.1 uncultured Bacteroidia bacterium | reverse complement strand
GCACTAGTTGATTCCGTCTGAAAATTAGCCTGATCTCAGTTTTATGTCTCGATTGCAACGTATTTTTAGCATGTCGGTGTTGGTTTTTGCTGGCGAAAGCATCTACATGCTGCCCTACTTGCGGCGTACGTTTCAGACCAGTATGGAGTCGCTCTTCAAGGTTAGCAGCACCGAGCTGGGCTTTCTCAACGGGATGTTTGGGCTATTGGCAATGCTATGCTACTTTCCTGGTGGTTGGGTAGCTGATCAGGTGTCGAGCCGTAAGTTGATGACTTTCTCGCTGATCAGCACCGGGCTGTTGGGGTGGTACATGACTACTTTTCCTGGCTATGTCGAGTTGCTGATTTTGCATGGGCTATGGGGCATCACCACCATTCTGACCTTTTGGGCGGCCCTGGTCAAGGCCACCCGTAATTGGGGAAACGCTGATAATCAAGGGGTCACTTTTGGGTTGCTCGACGGGGGTCGTGGCCTCACCGCTGCCTTACTAGCGTCGGTCGCGGTGGGGATTTTCGAAGCGCAGGGCGGCGGTCGTTCCCCCGAGGGATTGCGCTACGTGATCTACTTTTATGCGCTTGCCAGCATGGTGGCGGGTGTGGCGGCTTGGTTTATTTTGCCCAAGCAGGATCTCGAAGAAGATCCTGCCAAAGCCATCCCGACGGAGACGGGGCAGCTCTCCACTTCCTTGGGCCGCATCAAGGCCGTGCTGCGCTTGCCGCAAGTCTGGCTCATGGCGGCTATCGTGTTGGCGGCATACTGGCTCTACGTTACCTCGTTCGATTTTCCCGCTTTCGCAGAAAAGACCTACGATCAGACCAAGGTGTTTGGGGCCAAATTGGGCACCTTTCGCGACTGGCTGCGCCCGTTGGCGGCGTTGGGAGCGGGTTTACTGGCCGATCGCCTGCGCGTGACCCGGGTGATCGCAGGCTGCTTCGCGATCCTGGCGATTTCCTACGCAGCCTTGGCCCTGGTGCCTACCGATTCTAGTGGGATCTGGCTACTCTGGATCGAAGTAACGGCGGTTGCCATCTGTGTATTTGCGCTGCGAGGCGTGTACTACGCGCTGCTAGAAGAGAGCGGCATTCCCATGCTGCTGACCGGTACCACGGTGGGCGTGATGTCCGTGCTGGGCTATTTGCCCGAGATCTATTCTTACCCGCTGATCGGCTGGTTTGTCGATTACTATCAGGCTGATCCGGGGTACCACTACTACTTTGGCATCATGGTAGGCGTGGCGCTCCTTGGCCTAGTGGCTACGTTGCTGATGCGTCGGGTGGTGGCCCGGCAGACGGACGTGGTCGAGGCGACGGCCTGATTGGTAGATCCACCGCTTGGTAAGCCCTGCCGTGGGGAGAAAGCATGGTGATCGGCTGACAGAGAATCTGTACCTTTATGCTTGCTGTACCTTTATACTTAAACGATCAATTTCGCAGTCCGACGTTTCAGGGGTGAAAGGGAAATTGGCCGCTACCGCAGCCACTGAAAAGGAGGACGTGAGGGGTATAGGCGCGCTACTGCATATGATTCAAAATTCGTGATCCAGACTACTCGAAATCATCGATTTAGACAGGATTTACAAAATCACAATCACCTGAAAACCATCTTGTCTAAAAACGAGCGCGTCAAAGGCTCATGTCCAGTGGTATGACCAAGCACTTCGAATTTTCTTCACCAGCTTCACTCACAACCTATTTGATCAAATCTATGAATCTCTTCCCCTCTCTTCGCTCGCTCATCTGGCTGAGTTTGCTATCTGTGCTGGTTTTCCCGCAACGGGGGCAAGCCCAAAGCCGCAGCAAGGTTCCCATGGTAGCCCAGGCACAGCCGATTCCTTTCGACCCGGAAACCCGCATGGGCACTCTGCCCAATGGCATGCGCTATTACGTGCGCTACAACGCTAAGCCCGAAAATTACGCGGAGCTGCGCCTCGCCCTCAACGCCGGCTCGCTGCAGGAAATGGATGCGCAGCAGGGGCTAGCTCACTTTGTGGAGCATATGTGCTTCAACGGCACCAAAAATTTTCCTAAGTCAGAGTTGGTCGACTACCTCGAGTCTATCGGCACCAAGTTTGGCGCTCATCTCAACGCGTACACCAGCTTCGACGAAACGGTATACATGCTGCGGGTACCCACCGATGATGCTGATAAGTTCGGTACGGGATTGCAGATCCTGGAGGACTGGGCGCATCAGGTAACGATGGAGGGCGAAGAGATCGACAAGGAGCGCGGGGTGGTGATCGAAGAGTGGCGCACCCGCCTGGGGGCCAATGAGCGGATAAGCCGAAAGACCTATCCCAAGATCTTTTACGATTCTCGCTACGAAAATCGCCTACCCATCGGTGATACTGGCGTGCTACGCACCTTTGACTATGAGACCCTGCGCTCGTTTTACGACGACTGGTACCGACCCAACCTGATGGCGATCGTGGCGGTGGGTGATTTTGATGTAGAGGCGGTCGAGGCTCAGATCAAGGCACAGTTTGGGAGCATTTCCAACCCAGAGGATGCGCCTGAGCACCAAAACTACCAGATCCCCGACCACGAGGAGACCCTGGTGGCTTTGGCTTCGGATGAGGAAGCGACTTTCAACCAGGTACAGGTGATGTACAAGCATCCGCATCGCCCGGTGAGGACGGTGCAGGACTACCGCCGCATGATCGTCTATTCGCTGGCTAGCACCTTGATCGACAACCGCTTGTCGGAGTTGATGCAACAAGAAGATCCGCCCTTCAGCTACGTAGGGTCGGGGTATAGCAGCATGGCGCGCACCAAGGATCGCTTTCAGAACTTTGCCATCGTCCCCAACGGCGGCTATCTGCGCGGCCTAGAAACCATGCTCACCGAGAATGAGCGAGCTATCACGCATGGCTTTACCGAAACCGAACTCGAGCGGGCCAAGCAAGGGATGCTCACAGAACTGGAGCAGCGCTACGCTGAGCGAGATAAGATCGAGTCGCGTCGCCTGGTGATGAGCTATGTCTACCACTTTTTGGACGCCAGCCCCGTACCCGGCATCGAAAACCAGTTGAGGTTGTACCAGCAACTCTTACCAGAGATTAGCCTGCAAAATGTCAACGAGGCTTTTCGTGGCTTTATCACCGAAGAAAATCGGGTGGTGGTCATTACCGGAGCCGAGCGCGAGGACAACCCCTTGCCCACAGAAGCAGAGGTGCGCGCGATGCTGAAGCAAACGGCAGACCTGACGCTCGATCCCTACCAAGACAACGTGGCCTCGGGACCGTTGATGACGGCTCTCCCCGAGCCCGCCGAGGTGATCGAGCGAGATCAGATCGAAGCCATCGGGGTGAGGGAGCTGACCTTTGCCAATGGCCTCAAGGTGGTGCTCAAGCCCACTGAATTTCAAAACAATGAGGTGCTGATGCGCGCCCACAGCCCTGGCGGTACGTCGCTCTATCCCGATGAGCAATACATGAGTGCAGAGTGGGCCGACCAGATCGTAGGCCAGTCGGGGCTGGCCGACTTCGACAACATTCAGTTGGAAAAATACCTCTCCGACAAAGTCATCAGCTTGTCGCCCTACATCGGCGAGCTGGAAGAAGGCATGCGCGGATCTTGCGCCACCGATGACTTGGAGATCTTTTTGCAAATGGTGCATTTGTACTTTACCAAGCCTCGCCAAGACGAGCAGACCTTTGCTTCCATTATGGCCAAAAGTAAGGCTTTGTACGCCAATCTGCTATCCAGCCCAAGGTACTGGTTTCGCAGCGAGGTCAACGAGGTCCTGAACCAAGGGCACCCGCGTCGTGCATTCATCGATCCGCCCGAGCGGCTGGAGGAGATCGAGCTGCAGCGTGCCTTCGAGATCTATCAGGAGCGTTTTGGCAACGCTGGAGACTTTACCTTTTTCTTCGTGGGGAATTTTGACCCCGCAGAGATGGAAAGCCTCCTGGCGCGCTACTTGGGCAGCTTGCCCGGCGAGTCTGCCACCGAGACATGGCGCGACGTAGGGGCTCGCGTGATCACCGAGGCGGCAGATAAGACCTACTACCGCGGCAGGGAGCCTCAGAGCCAGGTGTTGATGCAATATCACGTCGAGGCCGACTGGGATACACAGGACCGCTTTCACCTCAACGCCGCCGTAGACGTGCTCAAGATCATGCTGCGCGAGTCGATGCGCGAGGAGCAAGGCGGGGTGTATGGCGTGGGGGCTAGGGCCTCGGCGCAGCGCTATCCCATCGGGGGCTACACCGTGAGCGTCAGCTTTACCTGCGCACCCGAAAACGTCAAGCAACTGAGTGAGACCGTGCTCCAGGAGGTGAAAAGCCTGCAAACCGAAGGCCCTGCGGCAGAGAACGTGCAGAAGGTCAAAGAAACCATGCGTAAGGAACATCAGGTAGGGTTGACCAAGAACGATTTCTGGCTGGGCAGCCTGACCTTTGCCTACGAAAATGGCCTCGAGCCCACGCGCATCCTGACGGTGGAGGAAAAAATCGACGCCTTGACCGCTGAAGAGGTACAAGCTGCGGCTCAGCGCTTTATGCAAGCTGAAAACCTCGCTCGCTTTGTGCTACGGCCCCAACCTAATCAGAAAAGCCAGGAGCGATAGTCATTCGCGGTTCGAGGTTCTGGGGCGAAAGTCCGTAGAGTTGCCCCGCAGGTGCAATCCTATGGCCCTCTCCGGAGGGCATTCAGACAAGGTTGAGCTTCGCTCAATCGAAGGGGGTATCCCCTACTCTAGCTGCGAACCACGAACTCGCTCCACTAGTGGCTTTGGAACGAAGTTGCTTACCATTTCGATTTGACGTAACTGCTTA
>CAYVAP010000436.1:2298-4774 GCA_964449365.1 uncultured Bacteroidia bacterium | reverse complement strand
TAAGTAGGTCATGATACAGATAGCTAAGAGGTTCAACCATACCTGGAAGTCGCCCTGCGTAGTCTCCAGCCAACTATACCCCCCTGGCCAGGCCAGGAGGGAAAAAGAGTTAAAAGGATTGACGCTTTCCTTGTCTGAAGGTGAACTTACTGGCTTGGCTCGTGCCGTGCAGGGAAAAACAAGCGATAACGTGACGGCCATCAGGAGGCTTACCCTTTCAAAACCTATGAAATCATCCTTTTTGTGGCTATCTTTCGTGACAAGATGAGAGTAAGCTATGCGGAAATTGATCGTAAAAGATTGGGTAGATCTGCTTGCTAAAGAGGAAATACAGGCGCTGATCAAGCAATACCGCAGCCTGGGCAAAGGAGATAACCAGATCAGGTTGCTGCAATACCTGGCCGCTCAGGCCCCTGGTCAGGCCCTGCAAGCCAAAGCGGTGAGCGAGGCCCTGGGTATGACGCCTGCCAACGTACGTCAGGCGGGCAAGCGGCTCAGGGAGGAGATCGAGGAGTGGCTGCTGCACCAGTCGCTGCAACAGCGGCCCATGCTGCGCCTTCAACTCCTTACCCATGCCCTGCAAGGGCGGGGAGGGTTGGAACTGGCCGCCCAGGAAGGCGTCAAATGGGAGGAGGCCATCGCCCACGCCCCAGCAGACATGGAGCAACTAGAGCAGATGCACCGCCACCTGGAATGGCAACAGCATCACCATGCCACTCAGGTGAGGGGCGCTCGGCAGAGCTCTCTCCCGACCTTACATCGGCAGTTTGACTTTTACGGATTGACCTTCCGCCTCAAAACGTTTTGCGCCATGGCCGCCCATCCCGACGCCCGGGTCAGGCAAGCCGCCGAGCAGGACCCCACCCGCGCCCTATTACCCGACTCGCTACAGTCTCTGCTAGACGGCGATGCCGAGCAGCCCGCGGCGCGACGCTTGCCCGTGGCTTCTCGCACGTTTTTACAAGCTTACTTGATGGCTTATGGGCTGTTTTTCGAAGCAGGAGAAAAGGACCTATCGGCCTGGTGGAACCTCATCCAGCAGCATGCCGCTGGCTGGAATGCTGACGAGCGGCAAAATCTCTACCGCCTCTTTCAGGTGTACGTTACCCGGCGATTCAACCAAACCGGAGCGGATCGCTGGATTAAGCGCTGCCTCGATACGTACCGTTGGGGGTTTAGCCAAGGACTAGAAACGATAGATCACCACGTGCCAGCCACCCCACTTTTCAACTACTTCAACCTGTGTCTGCGCGCCAGGGACTATGCCCAGGCCCAGTCACTGATCGAGCTTTACGTGCCCCAGCTACACCCCGATGAGCAGGAACACTACCAAGCATACATGGCCATGCTGCTCAATTTCCTGCAAAAAAATTACCAGCAGGCGGTGAAGCACGCCCAATACGCCTTCCCCCTCAGGGTCGCCCATAAATGGGAGGCTCAACTCATCAGCCTCAAGATCCAATGGAGCTGGGAGGAAGGAGAAAGCATCCAGCTCGATCGCCGTAACGCTTTGCTCAAGAACCTGCAGTACTTGAAAAGCCAGGTAACCGAGGCCGTGCAAGCCCAGCGTATCGAGCATCTACCCATCCAAACCCGTATCGAGAACTTCGAAACCTTTCTGCGGCTCGTGCCTCACCCGCAAGAACTGCCTGCCTTCCACCAACAGCTCAGCCAGTCCCCGACCTACCTGGGCAAGGACTGGCTGATGGAACAGATCGAGCAACTGATGGATTAGGGGGCGATGCGGAGGGGCAGATGATGGATTCCCTGCTCATCTTGTACGCAAAGCTGGTACAAACCAGCGGGGAGAGGAGGTAAACGAAATTTTTCGGCAGGCACCTTAAAGCGGTGCAATTGTCTACCGGCTACATCATGTAGGGTGACTTCCTGCGGCACCTTTCCTGCTGGAAAATCGAGATGAAACACCTCTTGCGTGGGATTGGGATAGAGGCGGTAGACATCAGGTGAGGCTACCCGCCACTGGACTTCTTCTATCTCCACGATTACTCCCCCGACCTGGACCAACCAACCTTCTCCTATCGGCGGTTGGGGCACACTGTCGGGTCGCCAAAGATGAACTACCATTTGGGTACCTCCCTCAACCAGGTAGGCCTCCCCATTCACTTCATGGGAGGTTCCCAGCCAGGACTGTGCTTTGAGATCGACGGTTAGCTCGCTATCTTCGGAGGCGACAAAGGGCAGGGTTACCGTCAGTTGGACCTGTGAAACCGGTTCTGGAGGCTCATAAGTAAGGTCGATGCGCTCTTCCGTATTTGCCCTGTATTCCCCCGGGGTGTAACTCGCCGCCTGGGCCGAAAGGTCCGGCAGTAGGGAAAATTGAAGCAGAAGAAAAGTAAATAAGCAAATGAGGTTCTCCTCTCCTGGAGAGGGTACCCCAAGGCAGTGATGATGATACATCGAAATGGGAGGTTAAAAGGGTTAGTAGAAACCCTCACTGCCGCGGTCAGCAAGGCTG
>CAYVAP010000436.1:0-2198 GCA_964449365.1 uncultured Bacteroidia bacterium | reverse complement strand
CCTGCCTTCTCGCAGGTAGATGCCTCTACCGACTCATGCTTGCTAGCAGGCCAACGCTGGCGCATGGCTCAGCTTCAGGAGTCGATTACTTCCCCTGACTGGAAAAGTCTCCCTGGCGCATGTCCTCCTGTCGTTCCCATGGTTCCCCATTATTTGACCTCAGAGGAGAGAGATAGCTTGCTGGCCCCCTACTTGTCGCCTGGGTTTAGCGAATCGGATACCTTTCATCGAGTAGATACCTACGCCGCCATTACGGAGCTCTTGGTGGAAGGTGGGCTTTACCTCAGTGCCCAAGCCAAGGATCCCAAACCTCTGCAGGCTGCCATCGATCTGTATCAGATGTACCGCGCCCCCCTTACGATAGCGCAAGCGGAGCAGTACCTAGCCATGGGAGCGCTGGCCCAGCAGGACTATCCATTGGTGCAGACCGCTGCTCAGCGCTCGCTGCAACAGCTCCCTCTTCGGCCGGAAACCATAGGCCTTAAGATCAACGGACATGCCCTACTAGCTTTGGCCTTAGTTAGCCAAAGGCAGTACCAACTGGCCCGGCCGCACCTGATCCAAAGTCGCACCTTGCTGAGTGCGCATCCTCACCCTCCTGCCGATCAATTGATGTCCTACTTCAACGCGGGTACGTTGCTAGCCCGTGCCCACGCTTACCAAGGCCAGAATCGACAAGCCCTAGCCCTGACCGATTCGCTCATGCCTTTGCTTCCCCGTATCCCTAGGGAAGACCTCCACCTACAGCTCAGTGCGGTATTACCCTTTTGCCACTTTCGCGCACAACTGCTAACGGCCAACCGACAGTGGTCCCAAGCTATGGAGCTGCTGGCTGTCAATGAGGAATCATTGGCACGGATGAAGAGCGAATTAGACCAAATGCCAGCGCTGGATAGAAAGACCGTTAGATACCGGGGTGAGTTCCAGGTTCTGCAAGGTCTCCAGCATGCAGCCTGGGCCAGCATCTTTACCCACATGCAAGATTTTTCCAGCGCCAGAGCACGCTTCGAGGCTGCCTATGAAAACTTAGAACAAAGTATTTTACTTCAGGCAGAAATAAATCTCCTCAACAATTGGGCAGCCATGGAAACCAACGCCCAGCGTTATGACCTGGCCTACCCCCTTTTGCAGCGGGCTATCGAACTCGCTCAAATGAAAGTAGATCATCCCCAGCTCATAGCAATTTATCTCAACCTGGGCACCCTTTACCTGCGAAGCGAACATTACGAGGAGGCAGAGGAAGCGCTCCATCAGGCCCTACGTCTTTCTGCCCCCCAGGAAGGTAACCATTGGCGCGATCAAGCCTATTTTCGATTGGCCTATCTGGCCTACCTCAGGGGTGATATCCGCAAGGCCGATTCCTTGCTGCGTACCAAGGTAGACCTCCCAAACCTGGAAAAAGACTTGATGTTACCCGTAGAAGCTTCCTACCTATACGGGCAAGTGGCGCGGCAGCTAGGCCGGACAGAAGAGGCACTGGCAGCCTTTGAGCGGGGAATCGCCTACGTTGACCTGTTGCTCTGCCAGCCGCGCCACCGGCCCTACATACCAGAGATGATGGGGGAAATGAGCTGGGTATACGAAGGTGCAGCGCTCACCCACTTGTCTCAGGGTCGCATCTCGGCCGCCTTTGCTTCCTTGGCAGAAGCACGCAGCCGTCTCACCGTTCAGGCCATAGCATCGTACCAAGACCATGCTCGGCAAGCCCTACCCCCTGCGCTGGCTGACTCTCTGCTGGGGCTCGATGAGCAACTGGCCCGTCGAACCGTGGCCCTGATGCTAGCCGATAACTCCAATACACAATCACTGGTGCGCAGCGAGTTGCAAGGCCTGGCCCGCCAAGCGCAGTCCCTGAGGGCGCAGGCGTGTACCCTTAGTCCCCCCTTAAATACCCTGGCTTACCCTTCCGTACCTTCTTTAGAGGAAGTGAAGGGCTTGCTACACCCGGACGAAACGTTTCTGATGTACCATGTTGGCCAGGATAGTGTCTACGTGATCATGGCTGATCAAACCCAGCAAATCGCACTCAACTTGGGTCCCAGGGTTCCTGCCCTGAAGCAGTTGGAGGCCCTGCAAGGTTATTTTGCCAACCGGCTAACCAAAAAACGGCCTCAGCCAGCCCGGCACTACCAACCCCTGGCCTACGCTGCTTCTCAGACTTGGTTTGCTCCCTTGCAGACTCACGCTGACCTGCTCCA
>CAYVAP010000435.1:0-4777 GCA_964449365.1 uncultured Bacteroidia bacterium | reverse complement strand
AGTCGACCTGCGATTCGTTTTGTCCCTCCACCAACATCAGCTCGCCCCCCTGCGCCTTCACCAGGATGTCCACCCAATTGTACTTGTCCCGTGCGTCCTCTTAGTTGCCTTCGCTTTCGGGGATGCTCTCGATCTACACCTCGCATTTCAATAGCTCCGTCAGAAACCCCTTCAGAATGGTGAAGTTTGTTTTGTGGCGCAGCCGCTTCTCGATGGCCCAGTCGAAACGGATGAGTTTTTTGGTCATAACTCCCGCTGAATTTTTCCCAAAATACGAACTCCCAATCCCCAATTCCCTTACCTCCCCTTGGGCGTCAGTTCCACGATGGGCACGATCATCTCCTCCAGGCTGATGCCGCCGTGCTGAAAGGTGTCCTTGTAGTAGTTGACGTAGTAGTTGTAGTTGTTGGGGTAGGCAAAAAAGTGGTCTTCCATGGCGAAGACGTAAGTAGAGCTGACGTTGGTTTTGGGCAGCATGGCTTCCTCAGGATTACGCACGGTGAAGAGATGCTTGGCTTTCTCGTCGTAGTTGAGGTTTTTGCCCTGCTTGTAGCGCAGGTTGGTAGTGGTGTTGCGATCTCCGATGATCTTGGTGGGGCGCTTGACCCGCACGGTGCCGTGGTCGGTGGTGAGGATGATCTTCACGTTGCGGATGGCCAGCTTCTTAAGGGCACGCAAGAAGGGCGAGTATTCCAGCCAGCTTCGCGAAATGCTGCGATAAGCCGCCTCGTTGGGGGCCAACTCGCGGATGATGTTCATCTCGGTGCGGGAGTGCGACAGCAAATCGATGAAGTTGAAGACGATGGCGTTGAAATCATTGTTGACGAGGTTGAGTACGTTGTCCGCCAAGATTTTGCCCTTCTCGTTGCTGATTACTTTGTGATAGCTCCACTTGAGGTGATCCATGCGGTGGCGCTTGAGTTGCTCAGCCAGAAATTGCTCTTCGAATTGATTTTTTCCCCCATCTTCTTCATCGTTGAGCCAGTACTTCGGATAGCGCTTCGAAATCTCCAACGGCATCAGGCCGGAGAAAATGGCATTGCGGGCGTATTGGGTGGCGGTAGGTAAAATGCCGTAGTAAGCCTGCTCCTGATTGATGTAAAACAACTCGCTGATAATGGGCTCAAAGGCTTTCCACTGATCATAGCGTAGGCAATCGACCAGGATGAAAAAGACGCTTTCGTAACCCTCACCGATGTGCGGAAAGGTGATCCGGGACAGCAGGTCGGGCGACAGCATGGGGCGGTGGTCGATGTCCTTGGTGTTGACCCAGTCGAGGTACTCCTGTGCCACGAAGCGCCCGAAGTTACTGTTGGCCTCGGCCAACTGGCTAGAGAGCACCTCCTCCATGCTGCTGTCTTCGTTCTCCTCCATTTTCCCCTCCCAAAACATCAGCTTGCGATAGATGTCCACCCACTCGCGGTGGCCATTGTCATCGAAAAACTGCATCGCGATGTTGCGGAAGTCCTGCTGATAGCCCGCGTTGACCTTGGCGGTTACCAGGCGCTTATTTTCCAGCACTTTCTTCAGGGCCAGCAAGATTTGGGTAGGCTTGACGGGCTTGATCAGGTAGTCAGCAATCTGCGCACCCAGCGCATCCTCCATGATGTGTTCTTCTTCCGACTTGGTTACCATGATCACGGGCGTACTGGGCCGAATCTGCTGAATTTCACCCAAGACGGTGAGGCCATCCATGCCCGGCATCTGCTCATCCAGAAAAACCACATCGAAGGCTTCCTCGCGCATCATTTCCAGGGCGTCGATGCCATTGCTGGCCGAGGAAACGTCGAAATTTTTGCCTTCGAGGTAGCGGAGGTGAGCTTTGAGCAGATCGATTTCATCGTCGACCCAGAGGATGCGTGCGTTGGACATGGGAGATAATTCGGGATTAGAAATTCGTGATTTGTAATTGATTGTTCGTAATTGGGGGTTGTGAGAGCCGTATACCGTGCTCCTTATACCGCTTCTTCCCCGCAAGACCAACCATTCAAGAAATACGCGTAGCTTTCTTGCAAAGTTGAGGCCAGGGGTCAGATTAAGAAGACGTTAACAGGCTGGCGGATCAAAAAGCGATGCCTAGCGACAGCTCGCCCCAGTCGGCCTGCCCGCTATGGGCATGGACCGAAAGCCCCACGAAAGGCTGCCAACCGTCGCGTTGCTGGAGGTCGTGCCAATAATATTGCAGGCCCATCTCGGTATAAAGCGTATACGGCATCAGCACCGGGGCTTTGAGATAAGGACCTAGTTTGAGATTGATGCCCAGGTGGCCCAGTAGCCACTCACCGCCTAGCCAGGCGATGGCCCCGCTGGCCATGGCTCGGTGGTTGTCCTCCCCAAAGTCCTGGGTCTGAAAAAACTCATACAGCCCATCGTGGTAAAAAAACTTGCCGCCGCCCGAGAGCCGAAACTTGGCGTTGGGCTGCCAGGTAAGGTAGGGCATGACAGTATAGATCGAATACATCGGCCCTTCGTCGAGCTTACGCCCGGCCAGGCCCAGGCCCAGTCGGATGGCCGCTCTGATGCCTCGGCGGGTAACCTTGGCGGGGGTGAATGCCTTCTCATTCGATCCTCGGGGCAACCCCTGCACGCCTAGCGCCAGCAAGAGGGTATTGATGCCGGCGTTGGGCACAGCCACCTGAGCCGAGGAGTAGTGCCAGGCATACAGGCCCAGGTCTAGTGCGAAATGGTCATTCATCCGCCGCCGCAGATAAAAGCCCAGCGCGGTGAGGTCGGTGAGGTACCCCCCGTAGGCGATGTTATCAGGGTTGTGGCGCAGGCTTTGGGGGCGCGTCATGACACTCGGCCCCTTGCCGATGCAGTAACGTCCCTGCCAGCGCTCTCTTCCGAAGGCTTGCAAGTCCAGCCAGAGGGTCAAAGTAATGGCCTGCCCCATCACCTCAGGGTTGCCGGGGTCGTGGTAGATCAGTTGGTAGCTTAGCCGCGGATCGCGAAAAAGGTGGTGCCAAGCCTGACGCCCATCTACCGCCTGACTGACGCCCGCCGCAAATAGCCAGGCATGGCGCTCGATGCTGGGGTAGTCAGGATGAATAGGAATGGTGTAGCCCCCGGCCAGCATGCCTGTGGGGCGAAGCTGCGCCCAGAGCAGCAGCGGCACCGAGAGAAAGAGGAAGAAAATGGCTTTAGTGGGCATGAAGCGAGGATCTGCCAGGAAGATACGCAATCCTCCCTCAATCTTGATGCTTCTTTAAAGGTACATCCCACTCTTCGGCCAGATCTAACATGTCATTGAACCAGTGATTACGCCCTTCCGGATCCATTCGTCGCCAGACTTTCAACGGAACAACAATCAACAAGCTTTCCACCCCTAGCCATGCCATGCCGCCCAAACTATCTTTGAGATCAATTCTCTCAGTCTTAAACCAGATTGGAATATCATCCCAGTGCTTGCCATGGTAAATGGTAGGCAGGGTAAATTCAATGCTCTTTTGTTGGTGGTTGCACTCGAGAAAGACCGTTGCTTCTGAGCTACGACCGATGATCATGAGCTCCAAAAATTCACTGTTCTCCTCGCGGTTCTTTTCTATTGGCTTCAAGCAAAAACGGGCTTTCGTCTCGGATGGAATTTCTTCCCATAATCGGAGGCTTTGCCTATAATATTGCTGCCCTGTGCCAATCATAATCCCGGTAAAAATCAGGCTCATCGCATTTCCAAGGAGCAAGCATATCCCAAAAGCAGACAGGGGATCAAAGGGAGGTTTTTCAAACAGCAACCACAAAACCAGACAGATAATCGTGCACACTATGCCACCCACCTTAAAAACATGCCATGACGCAGCTCGATTAGCTCGAACATACTCAAGAAGACTCATCTGGCAGATAATTAATGTTTGTTACACCATTTAAAGTTATCACCTTTCAGCAAACAACCCAACCCTCCCCGAACAAACCCCCACCGCTTTGAGGTTATCATCCTAGTGCGTGGAAAAAGACCTTCTCTTGCCCTGCCATATCCCGGTCCCCATATACCGCCTTCCTCATACCCTTAACCTTCCGCTGCTATGACCCGTCTCCTGTGTTTGCTGCTCAGCTGTGCCAGCCTCAGCGCCCTGGCCCAGCGTCCCTTCGTCGAAGACTTCGTGCTCAGCGGCGATACCTACCTCACCGATGACTTCTGCTTTCGGCTGACCGAAGCGGTCGATTACCGCTCTGGCTCCATCTGGTACAAGCGCCCCATAGATCTGAGCGAGCCCTTTTCCATCGAGCTGTCGATCATGGTGGGCTGCGAAGACACCGACGGCGCCGACGGCATGGTTTTCGTCTTCACCCCGCAGGCGCGGCGCACGGGCTACGTAGGCGAGGGCATGGGCTTCGCTGGCCTGCGACCCTCCATCGGCATCGAGGTGGATACCTGGCGCAACTACCACCTCAACGACCCTGCCGAAGATCACATCGCCATCATGGCCAATGGTCGCGTAGGCCACCAAGCCGACCTGGCTGGCCCCAATGTGATCGCTAACATCGAGGACTGTACCCGCCACAGCTTCTACGTGCGCTGGAACCCCAACCAGCAAAAGCTCTGGGTCGAAATCGACGGTGAGGAGGTGATCGCCGCCACAGGCGACATCGTCAATGAGATCTTCAGGGGACAGTCGCAGGTCTACTGGGGTATGACCGCCGCCACCGGTCGCTATCACAACATCCACGAGGTGTGTTTCGATCGCATCGGCTTGCTGCCAGACGCGGAGGAAGAGACGCGATGGGGGGAGTAGCTTGGAGTTGAAGGTTGAAAGTAAATTTAGCCGCTTGGGCGGCCACT
>CAYVAP010000434.1:0-4778 GCA_964449365.1 uncultured Bacteroidia bacterium | reverse complement strand
GTCGGCCCCCCAAAAAGTATGCGTAGGTGCCAAGTTGAATCCGCCGACCTCATCCAGGGTAGCCGGATTGGTGTAGGCAAAATATCCGTCGCCAGTGAGGCATACATTGGCACTAGCTAAGCCCGCCGCTCGTGGGCTCACCTCGATTTTGAGCGGGGTCAGGGCCGAGATCCCGGCTCGTTGCGCGCCCAACTGCGGAAAAATCTGAGCTCTCAACTTACCTGCCCCCAGGCAGAGCCAACAGCCGATCAACAAACGTACAGCTAACTTCATAAATCTGATCGAAATGCGATACGCGCACAAATTAGCCAAAAGTTACCGAGCCGAAATAACCCGAAGGTTAACTTCGAGTCAGATATCAACAAAAATACCGGAGAAGCGAAAATCTCCGGTATCAAGCTGATAAAGCTAAATCTGTATGTCTTATCACTTGACTTCTTCAGCCTGGCGACGCTTGCGAATGGCATCTACGTAGGGATCCAAGTCTTCTGCTGGAGCAAACAGGCGAAAAGAAACTTCCATGGTATCGAGCTCAATTTCATTTTTCCCAAAAAGCCTGGAACGCTCTTCTTTGATGATGAAGTAGTTCTTGCCAGCTTCTTTGATAAGTTCGTCATCTTCATCGATGTCGTCGCCTTGACCGTGCCCAAGCATGAAGTAAAGCTCGTCGCGGTCGGCAAAATTGTAGACCAAAGTGGTGTCGGGGGCATTGCTGGGCATGCTGATGCGCCCCTCTGGCTTGATCCGTAGGCGGTAGCGCATCTCCCGGTATGGAGTACGGACCATGTAATCACTGATGTCCTCGATGACACCACGGAAGGCCATATCCTTGAAATATTGGCTGGCAAACTCGTCTCGCTTTTCGCGCTGAGAATCATGCCGTGCCAGTAGCTCATTGACGCTGGGACGCTTAGCTAGGGCAGTAAGAATAATAAAGCCCACTGCACAGAGCACCACACCCGCCAAAATCATTTCTTTAAGGCCAAGGTTGAACATATGTGGGGGTGATTAGGGGATGGTTAAACAAAGATTGGTATTGGTACAGAGTGAACCCCCTTTCCCCCAAAAAGTTTGGAAAGAAGGGGATAATTATCCCGCCTCAGCTAGGCATTAGTGTCGACCCGAAAAATGTGCCTCTTAGAGCTTCAGGGAGATATTTTGAGTGATACTCATCCCTTACCCAAACTAAGGTGTGCCGTTAATTCCAGGCAAATAGCTCTGATTGGCTCTGCGCAGCCTGGGCAACTTTCAACCTTGAATTTTCAACCGCGAAACGAATGACTAGGGTGGATCGGTAGGAAAAAAGGTAGTTCACAAAAACTTAATCAAAAAGCACAAACCTTTTGGGCAGCGCAGCGTTGGTTTCATCTGTAACTAATGGAAGAATACAATCAGCCCAACCCAGACCAATCCATCGGTGCCCTTGTAGGTCGCCTTGGCAAAGTCATGCAGCGAGCCTTGACCGAAAAATTTCGCACCGAAGCCGTCGATCTCAACGTCGATCAGTGTATCGTACTGATGCATCTTTGGGAAGAAGACGGTCAAAATCAGGCTCAGTTGGGCGAAACGGCGGGGCGCAACAAGACCACCGTTACTCGTGCCATCGATACGCTGGAGCGGAAAAGTTTCGTGGTCAGGGTCTCTGATAAGATTGATCGACGGCACAAGCTGATCTATCTCACCCAAAGCGGCCGGGATATGCTAGCGCAAGTCTTTCCGCACTTGCATCAGATCCAAGAGTCCGCAACTCAAGGCATCGAGGCCGCAGAAATGGAAACCTGCAAATCCGTTCTCCGTCGGATGTTCCACAACCTCAAGCACTTCATATAAGATTTTTCATATATGGTTACATTTGAAACTGTTTGATATGTAACCGACCTATTCCAAAGTTAACGATTATCCGCATGAGATCTACCATCGTATCGGTTGTGTTGGCCGTTCTGATCATCGCCGGAGGCATTGGCGTCTCCAGCATGCTTAGCAGTCAGAAGGAGCCCGCCCCCCGCATACCGGTCAAGGCCCGCACCAAGCAGGTCACGTACCGCACCGTTAGCAGTCAGACCCTGCCTACTTCTGTATCTATCACGGGTCGCCTCAGTGCCCGCGACCGCATCGAACTTTTCGCCGAGGTTACGGGCACCTACCTCATGGGGGCCCGTCCCTTCAAAGAGGGGACGTACTTCAAAAAAGGCGAGACCCTGATCCGCATTGACGACCGTGAGTTTACGATAAACCTTAAGGCCCAGCGCAGCGCCCTGATGAATCAAGTCACCCTGTTGCTGCCCGATCTGAAGACCGACTATCCTGAGAGCTTCCCGCAGTGGCAGGCTTACCTAAATAGCTTCGATCTAGATGGCCCCCTGTCGCCTTTGCCTGAGCCGCAAAGCGAGCAGGAGCGCTACTTCCTCTCTGCGCAAAATATCTACAACCAGTACTATTCTATCAGCAGCCAAGAAGCGCGCCTGGAAAAGTACAACATGGAAGCGCCCTTTAGCGGCAAGGTCGCCGAATCCAACATCAACGAAGGCACCCTGGTGCGCTCCGGGCAGAAGCTAGGCGAGTTTTTCAACGCCTACGTCTATGAGCTAGAGGCATCGGTGAGTCTAGATGAATTATCCTACGTGAAGCAGGGCAGCAGCGTGACCCTACGCTCCGAAGACATCGGTCGGCAGTGGACAGGCCGCGTGGCTCGCATCAGCGATGTGGTCGACCCCAACACCCAGACGGTGCGCGTCTTCGTCCATGTCTCAGGCCAGAGTCTTAAAGGCGGCATGTACCTCGAAGGCGAAGTGCAGGGTCGTAAGCTCGACGACGTGGTGAAGCTGCCCCGCAACCTGCTCATCGGCGATAGCACCATCTTCGCCGTCGAAGGCATCTATGAGGCTCCCGCCTCCGAAACCGCCCCCGAGGACTCCGCAGCTAAAGTCAACGTACCCATGATCAAAAAGGGCTTGCTCAAGTCGCATCAGGTAACCCCAGTGCAGTACACCGAAAGCTCGGTCTTCGTGCGCGGCCTCGCCCCCGGTACTGTCATCGTCAACGAAACCCTCATCAATGCCCA
The DNA here is from genome assembly GCA_964449365.1 of uncultured Bacteroidia bacterium. GTDB lineage: Bacteria > Bacteroidota > Bacteroidia > J057 > J057 > CAYVAP01. The sequence goes on along the minus strand of CAYVAP010000434.1, from coordinate 1,717 downwards.
CGACGGTCAGGAGGTCATTTTGTATGAGGAGCGGGGATGAGGAAGGTATAAGGGGTAAGGGAAAGGTGGTATAAGGGGTAAGGGGTAAGGCACTGATAGCTAGCGTGCATTTCGCATACCGTATACCTTATACCGCACAACGCATAACGCACAACGCACAACGCACAACGCATAACGCACAACGCACAACGCACAACGCATAACGCACAACGCACAACGCATAACGCACAACGCACAACGCACAACGCACCACGCACCACGCCTACCCATTCTAAATCACGAATCACGAATCACGAATTTTTTTAAAAAATGCGACAATTCATCGCGTACTTCATCAAATATCCCATCACCGGCAATGTGCTGATGGTGGTGCTGTTAGTCTTCGGGGTCATGGGGCTGAGCAGCCTCAAGAGCACCTTCTTCCCGGAGAGTGAGACCAAGCTGATCGCCATCGAGCTGGCCTACCCGGGTGCTTCACCCGAGGAGATCGAAGAAGGGGTAGTCGCCAAGATCGAGGACAACCTAGAGGGGGTTTCGGGCATCGACCGGGTGACCTCGGTATCGCGCGAAAATGCGGGCTCGGTCACGGTCGAGATCAAGCGCGGCAAAGACATCGACGCCATTCTTTCAGACGTCAAAAACGCCGTCGATCAGATTAGTTCTTTTCCCGGCGGACTAGAGCCACCGGTGATTTACAAGCGTGAGACCCTTACCCTGGCTCTCAACTTTGCCATCGACGGGGATGTCTCGCGCGAAACCCTCAAGCAATATGCCCGCGAAATCGAAGATGATTTGCTGGCCACAGAGGGCATCTCTAAGGTAGAGCTGAGTGGCTTTCCCGATGAAGAGATCGAAATCGCCTTGCGCGAAAACGACCTCAGGGCCTACAGCTTGACCTTTGAGCAAGTCGTCGATGCGGTAGCTGCCGCCAACCTCGAAACCACCGGCGGCACCATCAAGGGCCAAAAGGAAGAAATCCTCATTCGAGCCAAAGCCAAGCAGTACTACGCCGGACCCCTACGCGATCTGATCGTGGCCACCGCGCCTGATGGACGCAAGGTGCGCCTCTACGAAATCGCCGATGTCCGCGATCAGTTTGCTGATGAGCCTGCGGCCTCTTACCTCAACGGCAAGCCCGCCATCCGCATTTCGGTCAACAACACCGTCGACGAGAGCCTTCTCTTCATCGCTGACTATGTGCGCGACTACATCGAGGCGTTCAACGAAACCCACAGCGATGTAGAGGCCAAGATCATCAACGACGGCTCGGTGCTGCTGCGGCAGCGGATCGAGCTCCTGAGCAACAATGGGGCCATCGGCTTCTGCCTGGTGATGCTCTTCCTGGCCCTGTTCCTGCAACTGCGCCTGGCCTTTTGGGTAGCGCTGGCCATTCCCATCAGTTTCGCGGGCATGTTCATGATCGGGGCCATCATTGGCCTGCAAATCAACGTGATCTCCCTTTTCGGCATGATCATCGTGATCGGGATATTGGTGGATGATGGCATCGTGATCGCCGAAAACATCTACGCCCACTGGGAGCGCGGCAAAAATCCCACTCAAGCCGCCATCGACGGCACCATGGAGGTGCTGCCGGCGGTACTCTCGGCCATCCTCACCACGATGGTCGCCTTTGGGCTATTTTTCTTCCTCGATGGCGTAGTGGGAGACTTCTTCACCGACATTGCCACGGTGGTGATTCTCACCCGGGGCTTTTCGC
>CAYVAP010000433.1:2798-4789 GCA_964449365.1 uncultured Bacteroidia bacterium | reverse complement strand
CTTTGTGCAAACCATGGCGGGAACGGTGGCAGTGTATACCCTGCGCCGCTTGCGCAAGCGCGAGCGTTTTTTCTACACCCTGGGCTACATCTTTGTGGCCTATTCCATCTCCTACATCGTCTACAACCTCTTGATCAAAGGCAGCTTCGAAGCGGTCAGCTACCACACCCTGCTGCTTTTTGCCATCAACGTGGCCATCACCATGATCGCCTACAACTTGATCTATTTGCTGGAGCGGATTTTTGGCGAGACTTCCGACCTGACCTACCTGGAATTGCTCGATACCAATCACCCCCTGCTACAAGAGCTGGCCCGCAAGTCTCCCGGGACTTTTCAGCACAGCTTGCAGGTAGCCAATATTGCCGAGGCTACTATCAATGAGGTGGGCGGCAATGCCCTGCTGGTACACGTAGGGGCGCTTTATCACGACATCGGTAAGATGACCCATGCCAACTACTTCATTGAAAACATGTCGGAGGCAGATAAAAAGCGGAGCCCGCACCAAAAGCTCGATTGCCTCGAAAGTGCCGAAATCATCATCGGCCACGTGCGCAAGGGGGTAGACCTGGCTCACAAGTACCACTTGCCTCGCGAGATCGTGCAGTTCATCGAGACCCACCACGGCACCACGCGAGTCGAATATTTTTACCGAGTGTATCTCCAATCCAGTCAATGTATCGAAGAAGAAGTCGACAACCTCTTCCGGTATCCAGGGCCGCTCCCTTTTTCGAAGGAAACCGCCGTGCTAATGGTCGCTGATAGCGTAGAGGCCGCTAGTCGCGCCATGAAAAATCCTACCCCGGAAAAGCTACGTGAGTTGGTAGATGCCATCATCGATCACAAGATCAAGGATGGGCAGTTGGAAAACTCCAACTTGACCTTCAAAGATATCGCCAACATGCGCCGCGTGATCAAAAAGCAAATGCTGAGCATCCATCACGGGCGGATCGAATATCCAGAAGAAGCAAAGGCTAGCGCGTAGATCTCCTTCGGCCATCTTCATCTGTATGAAAGGGGCATAGGGACCATCAGGGGAGTAGGGGTGGCTGCGGCTCTGCCATGGGATTTTTACCTACGTGAATGGTATGCGGAACAGGTAGGCGGTCGCCAGGCAGGATAGGGCTTTGGCACAGGCCAGCGCCTCCTAACAGTGCTTCGCATTCGAAATTCGTAATCAGGAATTCGTAATGGAGAGTAAACCTGGCCGCTTGGGCGGCCACTGAGTGAGCCAATATGACCGGTAGGTAAATGCTGTGCCTGACTACCTTATTCCCTTATACCGCTGACCGTTCATATAGGTGGGTGCTTCTGGCCAATTTTTTATTCGAATTTTGAATGGTTAATTACTCGATGCCGAAGGTACTACTTGCTCCGTGGCCGTGCCGAGGGCTTGATGAAGGACGCATAAAAGATCGGACCGGGTAGTTTTACCCTGGTCCGATCTCATGGCTGGCTGGCAGCCGGTGAAGCAAAAACGGAGCGGATTAGTGCTTCCGACCTTTACCACCGTGAGCTGCCCGCATCTCTTTGCGCTTGGCCAGGAGCTGCTGGTACTGCTCTTCGGTCAGGATTTCACTCAGGGCCTTGTCGTGCTCTTTGCGCAGCATTTTGGCTTGGGCACGAAAATCGTTTCTGGTCAGCTCTTCGGCCCGCAGTACTTCCATTTTTTCCATGTGCTTCACGTGCACTTGCTTGAACTGAACCGCCTGCTCTTCGCTGAGGTCTAGCTCGGTGATCATTTGCTCCATGTGGGCACGGCGCGGTTTGGGGCTAGTCCCTTGACGCCCGGCGTGCTCCTGGGCCGAAGCCGAGATCAACATGGCCAGCGTAAGGCCGGATAGGAGCAGCAGAGATTTGATACTTTTCATCATAACTGTCGATTGATAGTGAAGTTGATTTACGGACCTTTGACTACGGATGCAAGCAGGATATTCCTTCGACCATAAAATTATCGAAAAATCGTCATCTGTTCTCTTATAACCCGGAAACAT
>CAYVAP010000433.1:0-2788 GCA_964449365.1 uncultured Bacteroidia bacterium | reverse complement strand
GTTCACGGCCGTGCCGAGCATCTGCATCAGCTTGCCTTTCTGACCGGCCATGTCGTCCGGAAACATTTTGCGCACCTCGATGGTCTAATCACCTCATTATTCTCCTATCATATCATTGCAAATTTCTCATGGACAACGGCATCAATCCCAAGATCATCCTATCGGCTATCGCCGTGGCCATCATCGGTCTGCTCGTGGCTTTGTATATTGAGGTGTCGCCCTTTACCGAGATCGGCTGGGCCGCTCTAGTCGGTGGGGTGGTGATTCTGGTGGTACACATTCGGCGCAGCCAAGCCTGAGTCAGCGCGCGCCACGCAAGTCGATCACCTGCGCATCGGGAATCTTTGCCAGCAAGGGCTGATGCAGATTAAACCAGCCGTTGCAGTGATCCAGCACCCAGCTATCAGAAGAGACCGTAATCAAGTCCTTACGCTCGACGAGTTGGCGGTCAGGGTTGTTGACCAGATCCACAGACCAACTGAAGCCATATTGCTCAGCTACCTCCTCCATGATGCCTTTGAGGCGCCCGCTGTTGGACACGGGCTTATCGAGCAGCCATTCTACATGCTGCACGTCTAGCTTTTGTAGGTGAACGCCGATCATGGTGAGGGCAGGAATGGTTTCTTCCACCCTGCGGTAGGTACCATGTACACTGGCGATGTCGCGATAGCATTCGTCGCGGCAGCAGAGCACGATGCCGCCGGCCAGCGCGCTTTCGATGGTGATCAGTAAATTGTAGCCGTCGATCAGCAGATCTTTGGCTGCTAGATCGCTAGCTTTCAGCCGCTTGGCCAGTCGTAGCGCTCGGGCCTGATCCGAGCAGGCAGCGCGTAGCAGGGCCTTACGCTGACGCAGGTTGAGGCGGTAGTGGTCGCCTACCAGACTTAGGGCCGATTTTTCAGAGTAATCACGCGAAAGCAGCCAGGCCAGATCGGCCACGGCTTCATTGAGAATGGGAAGCCACCGCGGATGAAATAGCCGAGGGTCGTTGCCGTGCTGGCCGCGATGTTTTTGCTTCGACGACATGGGGCAGTAATTCACCGAAATTACGCAAAACCCATCTCAAATACCGCATCAGGGCTTGGTATATTCCCATAGCAGGTATTGCTGACCCGCCGCAGGGGCGATCTTGTCGGCGGAGATGCGCTTGTATTCCAGCTTCTGCCAGGTGTCGGTCGGAGCCAGCACCTGCGTTTCTTGGCCCACCTCAAAGCGAACCTCTAGCGGCAACGCCGACACCTCAGCCTGCCAGCGCACGAAAAGGCTGGTTTGGCGGCGATTTTCCAGCCATCGATACTGCAAACGAGGGCGCTGCTGATACAGCAGGTACTGCTCCACGATCAGACGCGGATTGCTGCCGAGCTGGGCTGCAAGGTAATCGAGTAAGGTCGGCCCATCTACCGCTTGGTAGCTAAAGGTTTCGGGCAAAGCCCTGAGCATGGCCCACCAGCGCTCATCGTTCCCCATTTGGTCGCGCAGGGCCTCCCACAGGCAAGGCCCGATCGGTACCTCTGGCTGATCGAAGAGGTAGCGCCGGGCCGTCTGGCGATCAAATCGTTTTTCCACGTAGACGATTTCCGCGTAAGCCGCCAGTGAGTGCAGCATCATCCTTGCTAGCTCATCGCTGGGGCGAACGTATCGCCCAAACCAATGCCCCGCCAATCGTCGGATCATGGCTCCGTCGAGGTTGAGGGCTTGCTCTGCGCTAGCAGGGGCACTGACCCAGTAAAAGGGCCTGTCCCAAAAAGGGTAAGGGCCAAATTGAGCCTCCAAGCCTGCCAGGGCATCGGTGAGTTGGCTCATGCTCGCTTTGCTCTCGGCCTGATCATGGGCAGAGGCCAGGTAGTGTAGGGTGTGCCTGACCCCTTGGGCCTGGTAGGTGATGGTATTTTCTTGCAGATCTCCTGCGTAGAGGCGTACCTGCTCGGGTCGAGTGGGGTAGGGGTGGACAAAGGTGCGCCGCAAAAAGCAGCCGGGCTGCTCTGCTTGGGCCAGCAGGATGCCACTGGTCATCACTGCGGCTTCTTGCGGGTAGATGACGTGCAGCTTGAGGCTGTCCACTGGAGCAGGTACGCAAGGCCACCAGGCCGAAGGGGGCAAGAGGGAAGCATCCAGGGAGACATTTTCTCCAGCCCAGACCTCTGCCGACCCCTCGAGCTGACCCCCGTACAAGATTTCGAGATTGGCGGAAGCGCCTGCCTTGAGCTTGTGCCCCAAGTCGACCAGCACGGTATCGCCGTGCCGCTGAACCGAAAGCGTCTCTCCTCGATCCTTGACGTGGACCAGGTGCAGGCGCTCATTTAGCAAAAAGACCACTTGGCGGCCAGCACGCTGCAACCGAAGCTGCAAGTGTTGGGTGCCTGCCACCGATCGATGCTCAGCGTCCAGTGGGATCTCCAACTCGACAGCTAGCAACTCCTGGTGGTCCCACATGGTGGCGCTCATACGCTGAGCCTGAAGCTCAAACAGGGCCACCCATCCTAGACCTAGCAACCAACAAATTCGCATCATGGCCAAAGCTACGCAACGGGCAGGCCACGGTCAAACCCGAGGCTCATCGATGTAATATCAGGCGGGTTTGTAGCGGCTGAGGCCCCGCTTGTAGGCGCAATAGGTAGATGCCCGGCGGCAGGGCGCTGAAGTCTAGCGCGGTTTCCCAATGGCCCTGCTGGGTGCCCAGTCGCCGCTGCCACACGCTGCGCCCGGTGAGGTCTATGAGGGTTACCGCCACCCCGCTAGGTCGCTGTATGTGGGCGCGAAGCAGTACGTGCCCCTGGCTAGGGTTGGG
>CAYVAP010000432.1:0-4791 GCA_964449365.1 uncultured Bacteroidia bacterium | reverse complement strand
GGGAGTTGACAGAGCACTAGTGAGCTAGGCAAGGCTTTTTCTCCACGCGAAGTTGGGGTAAGGGGCTCCAACTGTCGCGCAAGATGCATGCAAAAGATCAACCAAGCATATGAAGTTGTTTTGGTCGCGTTCCTAAGGTAGCTCTCAACGCCCCTCGTCGCCATCGCACCTGTTCGTTGCGATGGCGATTTTTTTTGATCACCTGACTCACCTATATGAACGGTCAGGGGTATAAGGGAATAAGGTATAAGGTGGTCAGGTACAGCATGTACCTTCCGTTCCTCTTGGCTCACTCAGTGGCCGCGCAAAGCGGCTAAATTTACTTCTAATGACGAATTCCTGATTTCGAATTTCGAATTCCGAATTCCGAATTCCGAAGGCACTAGGATCACTGGTGGTCGGTCATCTCTGGCAGAGGGGTCAGCTCTGTTTCGAAGTAGTAGCCAGCAAACCAAATGCGAAGCAATCCCTCTGCCTGCGGCTTGCGGCGAAAATAGTAAAATCGCGCCCGATGGGGAATGCGTACTTGCTGAGAGGTTTCTAGCAGGCCCTCGGGGTTTTCTAGATGGTAGTACAGCATGCGACCATGGGGCAATCCCGCCGAGTCGCGCATCAGGTAAGGGTTGAAGGCCAGAATGATCGAGTCGCCGCGAGACCTCGCATCGAAGCTGGGCAGCACCCACTCGGCGGTATCTCCAATCAGACGCGAGCCTTTGAGCACCCCATAGCCCAGCTCGTAGTCGTAGTAGGGGTAAAAGTGCCCCGCCTGCCTCAATCGATCGGCCAGCGCCTTGGGCCCTAGGGTAGCATCCATTTGCAGCACACAGGCCGCCATCCCGGTTACGAGCGGCGCGGCAAAGGAGGTGCCAGCGTTTTCGCGGTAGCGCCCGCGTTTCCAGGCCGAGAGCACGTATCCCGGCGCAGCGAGGTCGGGCTTGATCACGCCCTTGGCGTTGGGCCCGAGAGAAGAAAACTGGATACGCTGCTCTAGCATGGGCAGCGAGCCCCCCACCGTCAGCACCTCGGGCACATCGGCAGGGGCTCCGATGTGGGTCCATGGGTCGGCCCCCTGGTTGCCGGCCGAGTTGATGACCAGTATGCCCTTGGCGGTAGCGATTTGCGCCGCGCGACTCACCAGGGCCGTGTTGCCGTCCATGTCGCTATATGCGTAGCGTTTGCTCGTGTAGCCCAGCGAAGAGTTGATCAGGTCGGCCCCGTATCGGTCGGCCCATTCAGCGGCGGCCAGCCAGTGATCCTCTTCGCGGGCAGGCTCGCGCCAGCCATGCTCCACCCGCGCCAGCAAAAACTCAGCCTGAGGAGCCGCCCCAATGTGGCGCCCTCGATATTGCCCGGCGATGCAGCTCATCACCTCCATGCCGTGGCGATCGTGGTGATAGACCTTGTCATCGTCGCTGTAAAAGTCGTAGGTACGCAAAATACGACCCTCGGCGCGCACCTGCGCCAGCGCCGGATGACTATCGGCCTCTTTGAAGCCTGCGTCGAAAATGGCGATGCGCACCCCGCTCCCATCCCACCCGGCGGCAGCCAGGGTGTCCAGTTCCAGCATGGCTCGGTGAATGGTCAGCAGGGTGTCGTAGCCCTGGGGCGGAGGCGTAGCCCCGTGGCGGGCTAGGGTTCCCTGCCATTGCCCCAGCGGACGGATGGCGCACACAAAGGGCAGCCGGGCCACAGCCTCGATCTGTGCCTCGGTAGCGCTGACGCTCAGCCCATTGAACCAGCGTAGCACATGGCGGCTCGCCGTTACCCGCTCAGCCACGGAGCGAAGGTAGGCGCTGTGTACCGGTAAATCGTACCAATCCCAGCGTGGAAGCCCTTGTCGGGCTTTACGCGCGCATGCGTGAGCATCAAAGTAGGTACCAGGGTCGAAGGACGTAGTAGATTTCTGGTCAAATTGCACCAGGTACAAAGACTGAGCCCAGAGCGGACGGATCAGCCCTGCCACGGCCCATAGGAAAACGAGCGGGAAAGCAGTTTTTCGCATAGATTCTTTTCAATCCTCCAAGATACGCGCCACAGCGCCAGAAGGATAGGCGCAATGGAGGATTTTCAAACAGAGGGATTTGACCGATCGACCAAATCGGTCGCGGCTCCCCTGCGTTGCTTGAGCAACTTCAGTTGCCCCTGCGGGTCAACCGTATTTCACTCAGTGGCCGCCCAAGCGGCTAAATTGACTTTGAACCGCGAAGCGATCGACTACACCGTTCCCTGCAAATCGCGCAGCAGATGAAAGTAGTGATCCAGCAGGTTGCGAACCCGCTCGAACTCGGCGTCCAGGTTTTGCCCGGCGACCTTGCAGCGAGCTTGCATGATCAGTAGGTCACGCTGCGCCGCAGCGGTGCTTTGTGGCAGGGTGCGGTACTTTTGCCAGACCTCTTGGGGCGGCTTGCTGAGGATGGGGGTGGCTTCGAGTTGAGCAGATACAGGCTGCATGCGCTGTACCGGAGCGTCTGGCGAAGGGCTGGAAACAGTAGCTTGTGAGGCCATCGGGGTGATATTTTTGTTGCAGATAAAAGTCATAGGCGTTGCGGCCAAAATGCCAAAAGATGTGCCAGGCTTCGCTCCGTTCGAGGAGCAAAACTGACGGCCAATCCGAAGGGCCTCAGCCAATGAGGGCAAGAAGAATCGAAATCGATTTCGAGTATGAGCGAGCATGCCTTGAACCCAGAAGAAAAAATCACTATTTTGCGGGATAACTTTGGGATATGAAGCCAGCTACGTCGCACCTAACGCATGATCTACCTGAGCTTTCGCTCAGTTTCTCAGACATTTGGACCGATTACCAACTTATCTATCGCAGCCGTCAGGCCAGCTTGCTGGGCCGCCGAGAAGTGCTGACCGGCAAAGCGAAGTTTGGTATTTTTGGCGATGGCAAAGAGCTGCCGCAAATCGCTATGGCTCGGGTGTTTCAGCCGGGAGATTTTCGGTCGGGCTACTACCGCGACCAAACTTTCGCCCTGGCCGTAGGCATAATTACCTTCAAGCAGTTTTTTGCTCAGCTCTACGCCGATCCCGACCCCAGCCACGATCCCCACTCCGGCGGGCGACAAATGAACGCTCACTTTGCCTCTCGCCTTCTCGACGAGCAGGGAGAGTGGAAAGTGCTCACCGCCGAGCCACAAACGGCCGCTGATGCGTCTCCCACCGCCTCACAGATGCCGCGTCTAGTCGGGCTAGCCCAGGCTTCGAAGCTCTATCGGCATTTGCCCGAGTTAGAAGGCTTCACTCAGTTTTCGCACCATGGCAACGAAATCGCCTTCGGCACCATCGGCAACGCCAGTTGTGCCGAGGGGCACTTCTGGGAAACCATCAACGCAGTGGGCGTGATCCAAGCTCCCCTGGTGATGTCGATCTGGGATGATGACTACGGCATTTCGGTACCCAACGAGTATCAGATCACCAAAGAAAGCCTGACCGATATGCTGGCGGGCTTTCAGCGCACAGAGGATGAACGCGGCTTTGAAATCTTTCAGGTGAAGGCCTGGGATTATGAGGGCCTGCTGCGGACCTACCAGCAAGCTGCCCGTCTGGCGCGGGAAGAGCATGTCCCGTCGATCATTCACGTGACAGAAGTTACCCAGCCACAGGGCCACTCTACCTCAGGCAGCCACGAGCGCTACAAGTCTAAGGAGCGACTAGCGTGGGAAAAAGCGCACGATTGCCTGCTCAAGATGCGGGAGTACATCATCGCGCAGGGAATCGCTACCGAAGAGGAGATCGAGGCTTTCGAAAAGGAAGCTCGCAAGGAGATCCGGCAGGTGAAAAACGAAGCCTGGAAAGAGCTACAAGATCCCATCAAGGCCGAGATGGGTGAACTGCTGAGCCTGACTTCGCAGATCGCCACCAAATCTGCCCGCAAAGCTGAGTTACAAGAGATCACCACCGAGCTCAAGCGCAGCCTCGAGCCCAAACGCCGCGAGTTGATGGCCACCGCCCATCGCGTCCTGCTCACGGTGCGCCAAGAAAATCATCCTGCCATCGAGAAGCTGCGTCAGTGGCGGCAAGCCCTGGATCAGCGCTACCAGGGTATGTACGACTCGCATCTGTACAGCGAATCGGCCCATTCGCCCATGCAGGTGGAGGTGGTCGAGCCACAGTATAGCGAAGATCCTGAGATGCTGAGCGGCTTCGAAATTCTCAACCGCTGCTTCGATGGGATCCTAGCCCGAGAGCCGCGCGTGATTGCCTTTGGGGAGGATGTAGGCTACCTGGGCGACGTGAATCAAGGCTTCGCTGGCTTACAAAAAAAGTACGGCCAGCTACGCGTGATGGATACGGGCATTCGCGAAGCCACCATCATGGGGCAAGCCATCGGGCTGGCCATGCGGGGGCTGCGGCCCATCGCCGAAATTCAGTACCTCGACTACTTTATCTATGGCTTGCAGACGCTCGCGGATGACTTGGCCACCTTGCACTACCGTAGCAAAGGCGGTCAAAAAGCTCCTGCCATCATTCGCACCCGAGGCCATCGCCTGGAGGGCATCTGGCATGCAGGCTCGCCGCTGGGCATGATGATCCATGCGCTGCGCGGCATGCATCTGGCGGTGCCGCGCAACATGACTCAGGCGGCCCGCTTTTACCACACTTTCTTGCAAGGAGACGACCCGGCCATCATCGTCGAGGTGCTCAATGGCTACCGCCTCAAAGAGCCCTTGCCCACCAACCTCCACGAGATCACAGTGCCGCTGGGGGTGCCAGAGGTATTGCGTAGCGGAGAAGACCTGACCATCGTAACCTATGGGGCTTGCTGCCGATTGAGCCTACATTGCTCCC
>CAYVAP010000431.1:0-4798 GCA_964449365.1 uncultured Bacteroidia bacterium | reverse complement strand
TTCGGGGCACCGCTCCCGCTGTGCAGCCAGGCCGAACCGCCTCGATAAAAATAGCCCCATACCAGAACTTCATCATATCTACCTGCTAAGACCTAGCCGAAGCATAAAGCCACAGGGCTTCTTTACCTTCTTCGCTCCCAGCTCGTATATTACAGAAAATACGTTGCTATGCAAACCCTCACCATCGATCTGCCAGAAGCGGTTGACCCCTACCAAGCGCGCATGGTCATTGCCGCTGCATTGTTTGAGCGTGAAATGTTTAGCTCCGAGCAAGCCGCTGCCTGGGTGGGCATTTCCCGCCATCAGTTTTTGGAGGAAGTAGGTACCTATGGCGTGTCAATATTTGGCGAGACTGCCGAAGATTTGGCCCAGGTCAAGCGCCTTAGCCTTTGATCCATGCGCACCATCATTGCCGATACCAGCTGCCTCATCCTGTATGACAAGCTCGATCGCTGGGACATCTTACAGCAGACCTTCGGGGATCTGATCGTAACTGAGGAGGTAGCGCTCGAATTTGGCAAGCTGCCGACCTGGATAGTGGTGCGAGCGGTCCAAGACCCAAGTAAGTACCGCTCTTTGTTAGATGACCTGGATCAGAGCGAAGCCAGCTCCATTGCTTTGGCCCTCTCTTTTGAATCGAGTCTGCTGATCATGGATGAGAAAAAGGGGCGGAAAAAAGCACGGGAATACAATTTGGAGGTCATTGGCTCACTCGGTGTACTCTTGAAGGCCAAAGAGTTGAGGGTCATCGATGCCGTAAAGCCCATCTTAGCGCAAATCAATCAGACGAATTTTCGGTTGTCGAATGCCATCCGGTAGGAGGCTTTGCACGAAGCAGGCGAAGCGTAGAGTCACCTAGTGCTTTGTCAAGTTGAAAATGATGGGTAAGCGGTCGCAGATGGTTGAGTAGTTCCCATTCAAGTCTGGGGTCGCCGAGCCTAGGGCCCCTTCCCCAGGCTCGACGGAGACTTGAAGAAAAATCCGAGAGCTTTTCCACCCGCAACGTAACCGGCGAGCGCGGCAGGCCCAAAAAGGACGATCCCCCCGCGGAGTAGCGCCTGCGGGTCTACGCTCAGCTCCAAACCAATCCGCAGGCCCCCTGCGAAGCTTTGCTGCCCTTAGGCAAATTTATGCTCGCTACCAACGAATTCGATTTTGAAGTATGATATACGCTCTTTTCACGGAAACAGGGAAGCGAATGGGGAGAATTGGGGCAGCCGGGCCGAACGGAGTCGGCAAAATAAGCGCTATGCCAGGGCTGATCAATGCGCCAAATAATACGTTGGCATCTACCGCTAATCAGCAGTCAGCTAGACCAAACAAAGTCGGCAAAGCCTCACGAGCGCAACGTGGAAGGGTAGTGGCTTTTCATTTTAGGCTGTTACTGCTTCAAAATGCAGGAGCAACAAATCTTTTTCTTCCGCGGCTAAGAACGCAATTGTCTGGCCTTGCTTGTTGGAAAATTCCACTTCGAATACTCCGGATGCCCACTCTTCTACGACGGTTCCAACTTGTCCTTTTTTTAAGCCTTTGTCGGGAACTTCCTTCATCAGGGCCACTACATCCAACATTTTTATTTTTTCCATATCTTTGATATTAACTTGTCACAAAACATAGCAGGAGGCTAAGCGAGGGAAGTCTTCCTCATTTCGGATAATCCAGGCAGTTCTCACTACTGCTTCCTTTTCTCTATTACGAATGAGGAGATCAACTCGATACCTCTTTCCAAAAGAAATAGCTTCTTCCTCTACCGCTTCCGTCGTGGTGATACCCTGACGAATTTGTTCGATTAGCCAACTGTATTCTCTTTGGCCAATTCCCAAAGCGGATTGAAACACAATTGCTTTATGCTTTCCTTCCTCATGATCGGCATTAAGTGAATAATCCCGAATCTTGGGAATGGGAACATGTGCAGATTGGTACCCAGGAAGTAAAGCCATGATTCAAGATAGCGAATTCCTTTCACTCAGGCTACTCCAGTAGTACCTTTTGTACCCACAAGCCCCTGATCAGTGTGAATGCGTGCTTAGCGGTATTCATCCCTACCACTGATTAATGCGCCAAATAATGCGTTGGCATCTACCGCCAGCCTATCCATCCGCCCTGCCTTTCAGATATGCATCCTTCTGCTGCCGCCACGCTTCGGACCGTGCCTCTTCCCAGACGGCCTGATGGTCCAAGCCTGCGGCTTGAGTAGCTGCTTCGACGTCCTGGGCCAAGAGCTGCAATTGCTCCAACTGCCCCTGCAAGCGCTGGGTGATGGCTTGCAGGCCGTAGTGGGAGATCAGGTCATCGCTCACTTGGAGGTGAATGGTTTTCATGTTGAAAGATACGCAGAAAGGAGGAGAATGGCTACCCCTATCTGGCGCGGATATGCCGCGCATGGCAAATTCGCGTGGCGACCTACGGCTTCACCCCACCGCAAACCCCATATCTCCCCGCTTGACGGGTGCCTGCCAGGCCAGCACGATATGTTCCTTGGGAATGCCTCGGTCAATCAACTGCTGCGCAATGATCAGGTCGGTGCCATCGTGGTGCACGTACACCTTGCCGGCATCGGTGACCTCGAGGTGCAGGTAACTGCCGTAGGTGCGCTTCTCCCCGCGCCAGCCGTTGAAGTAGAGCAGGTAATGGCCCCGCTCGTCATCCAAGATGAACTGCGTCTGCACCGGGTCATCGGGGCGCTCGCCGAGCTTTCCCGTTTTGAGGGCAATCTCCTTGGCGATTTGTTTGTAGCGGGTTACTTGATCCATGTTTCGATCTTTGGGTGAGAAATCTGGTACACAAACATCCGTACCTCGAAACGCTTGAGGAGGTTTTCGATAAAATCCTCGGTGAAGAACTCTTCATATACGTCAGACGGAACCGCCAGGTACAACAGTCGCTCGGGCATCTTTTGCTCCAAAGCAAACTGGTAGAAGTTGAACTGCCCCAAAGCGTGGTAAAAGTCCTGCAAAGCAGACATCCCTGTAAAACTCTTGATCTCGACGGCGATCTTTTCGCCCTCTCTTTCTGCACCGACTAAACGTTCTGCTCCCAAGTCTACTTGAACTTTCCTCCGACCTGCCTCCACGATCAAAGGATCATCGGTAATCATCCACCCCTCAAGTTCAAGAGCTTGCTTGACAAGGGAATGGTATCGGTCTCTGGCGGACATGGTCAAGGGCTAAAAGGTTCGTATAAAGATACGACTCTTAAGTTGAATGGAGAAAGTCTCCAAAAGGATTTCTGCTCATGGCTCGGAGACGGTAAACCAACCGCTAATCAGCAGGCAGCCAGACCAAACGAAGCCGGCAAAGCCTCAAGAGCGCAACGTGGAAGGGCTGGTGAGGCACTCTGTGCCGAAACCACACGCCGACTGGCAAAGCCTCACGAGCGCAACCTAGCCCTGCCCGGAGATTTTGCATAGCAAATATATCCAGAACAGTCATCTGGGATCGTGAGAAGCTTTGGATATGATTTCTCCTTGATACAGCCACGCACTTCCATCTGGCTTACGGCCATACAGGGTCATTTGCCCATCATCTACCTGCACCAATCGCCAGATATCCGCCGGGAAGAGAACGTCGTGCAGCAAGGCTGGGGTTGCTTGGCTCAGGTCATATACCTGGAGGCCATAGCGGTCAGGCATCTGACTGCTCAGGAGGTTGAGGTAGGGGTCAGTAGGGCAAGTCCCAGGTATGACAGGTGGATCTGGCTGAGCGAGTGAATCAGGGTGAATGGGCAATGGCTCCCCTAATCTGTAACGGCGGTAGAGACGTTGGCGAGTGGTATCAAGGTGCATGCCCATGTACAAGGTGGCCCAACGGCTGTAAACTGCTTGCCGACGGCGGGTATATTGATCGGGCCTCATCACCAGGGCTGAGTCATAGGGGGCATGCTCAGCGGCTTTGCCAAAATGCAGGTCTCGTCTTCCCGCTAAATCATATCGATCGATTTGAGGCAAAGCCGATTGACTGAGGTATACCTCTTGACCATCAGGTGAAAGGCACATGGACGTGTAAACTCCATACAACATCGTGCCTCCACCGGTCCAGTATGCGCTATCCCGCTGCCCGATGACCCCAAATAGCTTGGCCTTACGTCCTTCGAGGCGAAACAAGCCGATCAGGGGCCGATGACGGTACATCGCAAGCGACGTTTGCCAACAGGCGGTGTCATTCCCAACGGGCATAATGGCAAAGGCCAGCGCATCCAGCTTTGGAAGGTAGACTCCACCGCTGATAGAAAGGGTTACGATGTCGTATTCCACTCCGTCTAATTCGAGATCAAGGGTTAGTTTTCGCTGCTTGCCAGTGAAAGCATCTAATCGTATCAAATGATAAGGATAGTCTAGCCCATAGAAGTACTGATCCTTCTGGACGAATATTCTGAAATTCGCATACTTCGTTTTTTCTTTTAAGTCGAATGATTCTGCTCGGGTGTCGGAATCATAGCGGATAAACAGCTTACGCTCTTTGTCAAATAAGGCTCCTTGTTGGAAGGTGCTCCCATCCAAAGGCATTAACGGTGATGATAAACGCTGCGAATCTACTAGCGTGAGAGTGGACGTCTGTTGAGCTGCCAGTTGAAGCATACCAACCACCAGCAATAGTGATGTGGAGAGCCTTCTATTCATGGGGTATTCCTAAATGGTGAATGAAAAATAAACCTAGATGAGTGTGATGGTGTTTCAATCCGTTGAATTGACAATATCTTTTCAGAGTGATTGCGGTTCAACTCTGAGGACGACTATGACCAAGAGTGTTTGTGAGGAGAAATGTTGATTTCTCCTCACAACCGGTCGCTTTCTGCTTAG
>CAYVAP010000430.1:0-4799 GCA_964449365.1 uncultured Bacteroidia bacterium | reverse complement strand
TCACCCAGCCTGCGGGCGTCTGGCAAGCCGATCTGCGCACCTTGCCAGAGGGCTTGTACCTGGTGGTGCTGCGGCAGGGGGGGCAGGTGCTGGCGCGGGAGAAGCTCTCGCTGAGGCGGTGAGATGCAGTTCGGGGGGCGCACTGCGGGGCGCCCCCTACAACCTCCGTTTTTTCCATCAACCTCAATACGCTAACGATGAAAGCATCTTATCCATTGATTTTTTTGCTGTGGCTGCTCTTCACCCATTCCTTTCCCGCCCAAACCTGGCACAGGACCGAGGCCACAAAGCCAGCCAGGTCCCAGTGCCAGGAAAAAAATTGAGCAGGAGATTTCATGCGAAGGATGGTTTTTGCAACATTGTTGCAAGCATAGGATAATTGACTATTTTTGCAACATTGTTGCATTTTTATTATTTATTTTCTATCCGATGAACCTCAAAACCCTTCCTGCACCAAGCCAGCCTCCTCCCAACATGCTTCGGCTGGCCAAGCCTCACAAGCGCAATTCATGAGCGCGGTCTGCACGGAGTGCGGAGGGACAAAATGCTAAGTCTTTCTTTTTTATTTGGAGAAATGGATTATTCTTCCCATTTTCCCTTATTCGTAATATTTAGTGTATTCCAATCGAAGTTTCCGAACACCCAAACTAGCTCTAATCAGTTAATTACTAGCACTTTCCACTTCGAACTACCAAGCGGGAACCTTCGAACTCCCCCACTAGGCACTGAAGGTGAGGCCTCTGGGTGAGGATATATACACTACACAATCCATTGCTGAGCGCACACGTCGTGTGCGAGGCGCTAGCTGCTTGATTACTCAAGTGGGCTGTACTTTCATGGCATTTTGACTTTTTAAATTAAACACATGTCGAAGATTTGTAGCATTTTGTGCTGGCTTCTTTGGCTCTGGGTGGGCTTGTGGGGGCAAGTCCATGGACAATCGGTCTCTGGACCTACTGACGTCTGTGTGGGAGAGGAAGCTACCTACGTGCTCTCTCCCGTGAGCAACCCGCCCATTTCTTGGTCGCTGAGCGGGGGAGGGAGTTTGAACACTCTGAGCAACTCGTCTGCCCAAGCGGTCTGGTCGACGCCGGGTACCTATCAGGTGGTGGCGACTGACAGTGGGGGTTCTCCGACCAATCTGACGGTAACGGTCCATCCTACCCCTGATCCGTATATTACGACGGATCAACTGGTCAACTGTCAGCAATTGAATCCCGACACCCTTAAGAATGATGAACGCGACCAACTCACTTTTGAGATGGATGACAGCGGCGGTTGTATCAAAGTATGTGAGTTCAGCAACGTTACCTACACCGTCCACGGTAGCGGAGGAAGCTATGGCTGGAGCGTAACGGGGGCATCGAGCTTCAGTGCGAGTGGAGCCACCTGCCAGGTGCAATGGGGAGCGGCAGGTAGTGGCTCCATCACGGTGGTAGATACCAACGCCTTTGGTTGTATCGCCGAAAAAACGATTTGCATCGACATCATCTCTAGCCCGAAAGCATTGTTTGGCGTCCAGCCTGACACCGCAGCGACCAGCGTCGTGGTGTGTGAGGATGACGAGGTGATCTTCACCAATCGATCTCACGACAACGGTGGCTCTCCCATCGTTTCTTACCTCTGGGATTTTGGTGATGGAAATACTTCCGCCGCAGAAAATCCAACCCATAGCTATGAGATAGGTGGCATGACCTACGAAGTTGTACTCACCGTAACCAATGCCTGTGGTTGCCAAAGTCAGTATGGCATGGTCATTGACGTTGAGAAGGGCCAAGGGGTAAAAATTGAATGTCCCTCGGTCGTGTGTGAAAACGAAACCGTTACCTACACAGTGGATGCTATATGTGGGGGATACAAATGGGGGGTGATCGGAGGTACCATAGTCTCTTCCCCAGGCCCCTCAATCGAAGTTACCTGGGATCAGGTTGGCCCTGACGGATTTGGGTATGTGGCCTTTGATGCAGCTTCTTGCGACGTAGAATGCCCGCAAATAACCACGATCAGGGTGCCAGTAATCCAATCAAAAGGAACCATTGAAGGGCCGGAAGTTGTCTGTCCAGAATCGCAGTACATCTACGAATTGCCCCAGTGGCCAGGAACCTTTTTTAATTGGTCCATTGCGACTGGTACCGGAGCCACTTGGACCACCAATGATCAAAACAACCAAGTGGTAATTACGACCGATCAGCCTGGCTCGATCCTGCTGACTGGCACCTATACCAATGAGGTTGCAGGCTGCGGAGGTACGGCGGAGTTGGAAATCCAAGTGCTGCCTCAGCCCAGCATTCAGGGTGAAACCATGCTTTGTTCGCCCATCAGTAACGAGCTTTACCAGCTTTCACTGGGTAGTGCCGACAACTGGACCCTACGACGGCCCAGCGGAGGACCTGTAATTACAGGTTCTTCTAGCTCATTTACGTTTACCCCTGCCATGGATGTGGGGCCTGGCACCTATCTCCTGGAAGCCACCGGATCGAATTTCTGCGATCCTGATCCCCTGACCATCACGCTATTCGATGCCCCCCCCGCCCCCGACAACATCGTCGGGCCTGATACCATCTGCCCTGGTACGCCTGAGACTTTCTATGCCGAGCAGGCGATACCGGGTACCATCTTCGAGTGGGACCCCGTGGGGGTCTCGGTCTCGCCCATCAGTGGCTCGCAGACCAGTGCCACCTTTACGGGGAGTGGTCCCTACGTGATCCGGGTGCGGCGGCGCTTGCAGACGGCGCCTTACTGCGCTTCGCCCTGGACTAGCAAGACCCTCTATGCGCCCCAGGTCGATCCCACCATCAGTGGGCCAGCGGTCACCTGCGACAACAGCTACCAGGACTACGTGAGCATCTATCCCAACGGCGAATCGTACGAGTGGTTCATCGAAGATGCGGCCTTGGGCAGCGTCTCCGACGGCGACGGCACCCGCGCGATCGAGGTGCTGTGGAACAACGTGAGCGTCCCCACCCTGGCCGATCTGATCGTGCGGGTGCGCAAGTGTGGCCTCTTCTACTACGACACCCTAGAGGTGCTGATCCAGCCGGGGCCACAGGTCAACATCGACGCGCCTGACACGGTCTGTCGCGGGGAGCAGGTCGTTTTTGATACCCTCAACGTGATCTCGCCCGGCACTGGGGCCACCTATGAGTGGGACTTTGGCGATGGCAGTAGCGCCAATGGAACCCCCGGTACGACCCACACTTATACCGTGCTCGACCCCAATGAGCTGAGCTTCACCGTTACCCTCAAGGTGTATGGGGGCAATGGCTGCCCCGATACCAGCTATGCCACGCGCGAGATCGTGGTGGAGCCGGCGCCAGTGGCCAACCTCACCCCTACTGGGCCTTTCGTCGATTGTGGGCCCCTCTCTCCCATCACGCTGACTGCGAATGCCCAGTCGGGCTACGCGCCCATCGATACCTACGAGTGGTTTGATGCCAATGGGACGGTGCAAGGGCCTTGCCCTACCTGCGACACCTACAGCGCCTCCAGCTACGGTGATTACTACGTGGAAGTAACGAGTCCCAACGGCTGTAAAGACCGCAGCAACACCGTGCGTATCATCCAAGACTGTGATACCGCTACCTGTACGGTGAACGAAAGTGTGTCCATTACGGGCGGACTGACCAGCTGTGGGACAGTGGCGTTCACGGGGAGCTTCTCTGGCAATGGATCGAATCCCGCCTGGGCGGCCCCCCCGCAAGCAACTATCACGCTCAACACCGCCAACAACTTCGAAGCGACCTTCGAGAAGGCGGGCGTCTATCAGTTTGGCTATAGTGTGGGTTACAACGTGAGCGGGGGTATCTGCCGCATTGGTGAATTCATTAATGCGATTGTGCCCTATCTGGCAGATTTGAAATATACGGTGGCTTGCGTGGGCGGTGGCTATCAAGTCACCTTGCTGGATCAGTCCAATTTCTACCCGCCTACGCCCATCACCAATTACCAATTTTACCAGGGGAGCACCCTGCTGAGCAGTGGAGCAGCGACTACCGTGACGACTGGTACCCTGGTGGCGGGCAGCTACGACTTCGAGCTGATCATTCAGGGGGGCGGCTTTCCCGCTTGTACTGCCTCGGTGAGCGTCAACCTGCCCGCCCTGCCCGATGCGGCCTTCACCTTCGCCACCGACGGCAGCTGCGAGAATACCCCCGTCTTCTTCACCAATGCCTCCACCGGCGCGGTGAGCTATTTGTGGGAGTTTGGGGATGATGCCGAAAATACCCAGCCTGATCCGGAGCGGGTGTTCAAGCCTAGTGACTTATATGACGTTACCCTCACGGCCAGCAACGCGGTGGGCTGTAGCGATACGGCGACCCAGACGGTGAGTATCTCGACGGATAGTTTGGGGGGAATGATTGGGGCGGCTCCTATTGGGGCCTGTGAAGGACTGCCCATTACGCTGAGTTATACACAAAACCCAAACACAGTACTCCCGAATACCTTTTACTGGATGGAGGGCACCGACACCATCGCTACTACTGCGCCAGGCAGTAGCTATGACGTGTTCACGGCTGGGGGCTATTGGGCCATCGGCACCGATGCCAATGGCTGTATCGTGCGCACTGGCATAGAACCCGTCACCTTCACCGCCGTGCCCAATCCGGTGGTCAGCGGCGAGCCTCAGCAATGCGAGAACATTCCCTTTGCCCTGGAGGGCTACGCCGGGCCGGGCATCGACGGCTATCAATGGCTGCTAAATGGCAATACCATCACCGGCGCTACCCAGCCCAGCCTGGAGGTGGATGGCCTGGCCGTGGGCAGCTACGACTATCAGGTCATCGTCGAGGTGGATGGCT
>CAYVAP010000429.1:1976-4800 GCA_964449365.1 uncultured Bacteroidia bacterium | reverse complement strand
GCCAATAGTCCTGCAGATCGCACTCGCCGGCCTGATCGCAGATGGGGCAATCGAGCGGGTGATTGACCAGCATGTATTCCAACACCCCTTGCTGAGCCTGTTTGACGACATCGGAGCTCCGGTGGGTTTTGACGTAAAGGCGGTCGCTGAGCGGATAATTGCAAGCCGTGGCAGGCTTGCGTCCCCACATGATTTTGGGGCTACCGTCTTCTTCGTATTGGTACTCACCGGTGGCACGGTCTCGGGCGTGGTTACCCGCTTCCACCAAGCACATGCGGCAATTGGTGGGTACGCTCATGGCCGGGTGGTAGCAAAAATAGGGAATCTCGATGCCCTGGTCGATGCAAAATTGCAGCAGGCTTTGCTTGCCTTCGAATTCGTAGGGCGTTCCGTCGATGTATACCGTTGGCATAGGTATGAGTCAGTGTATCTGAGGTGAGGGAGAGCCTCACATGAATCCGCTGCTCTCCGCGCAACGAAATTAGCGATTATCTGGGAGTTTTCGAAGGGATAGCCACATGATATTCCGTCCCATAGCTCCGCAAAAATTCTATCTTTGCCCGAGCGGATGGCGTTTCATGCCGTCGTTTTCCTATCAATCTCTCAACCCTCCTATGAACCTACTCGACGGAAAAGTAACCCTCGTAACTGGTGGTACCCGTGGCATCGGGCGCGCCATCGCCGAAACCTTCGCCCAGCAAGGCGCACACGTGGCCTTCACTTACCGCTCTTCGGTCGAAAAAGCCCAGGCCCTCGAAGCCCAACTCAAAACCTACGGCACCCAGATCAAGGGCTACCAGACCGATGCCTCCAACTTCGCCGCCGTGCAGGAGATGATCAAAGACATCCTCGATACCTTTGGCCGTATCGACGCGGTGGTCAACAACGCCGGCATCACTCAAGACAATCTACTGCTGCGCATGAGTGAAGAGCAGTGGGAAAACGTGATGCAGACCAATCTCAACAGCGTGTTTTATACCACCAAGGCGGTCCTCAAGCCCATGCTCAAGCAGCGCAGCGGCTCCTTTATCAATATCAGCTCGGTGGTGGGGGTGCAGGGCAACGCTGGCCAGGCCAACTACGCGGCCTCCAAGGCCGGCATGATCGGCTTTACCAAATCGGTCGCGCGCGAGGTAGGCTCCCGCGGCATTCGCGCCAACGTGGTAGCCCCCGGTTTCATCGCCACCGAGATGACCGCCGAACTTCCCGAAAAGGAACTCAACACCTGGCTCGAAGGCATCCCCCTCAAGCGCGCCGGAGCGCCCCAAGACGTGGCCGACCTCTGCACCTTCCTCGCCAGCGATATGTCTACCTACATCACCGGACAGACTATCACCGTGGATGGGGGGATGGTGATGGCATGATCCATTCGAAATTGGGAATTCGTGATTCGTAACCGGAGCTCCCGATTACGAATCACGAATATCGAATTACTTCAATTTCTCCAATCCACGCTTCAACCGGGCGGCACCTGCTTCGAGGTCTTTCTGCGCGTAGGCGTAAGAAAGGCGAGCGTGGGTCTCGGTGCCAAAGGCCGTACCGGGCACCAGGGCCAATCCTTCTTCTTCTACCAAATAGAGGCAGAGGGTGTCGATGTCATTGATGGGCGTACCGTCGGGGGCTTTGCGGCCCATGAAGGCCTTGAAATCGGGGTAGAAGTAAAACGCCCCGTCGGGCAAGTTTACTTCCAGGCCATCGATGGCCTTTAGCAGGTCGTAGAGCATGTCGCGGCGCTGCCGGAAGGTGTCGCGCATGGCGTAGGTCGGCCCTAGGTCGCCCAGCAACCCAGCGATGGCACCCATCATGGCAAAGCTGTTGGGGCCGGAGGTGCATTGGCCTTGCATCTTTTCGCAGATGGCGGCCACCGCTTTGGGCGCGGCGATGTAGCCCAAGCGCCAGCCAGTCATGGCAAAGCCTTTGGAGAAGCCATTGACCGTGATCACCCGGTCAAAAATGCTGCTGAAGGTGCCCAGGCTCACGTGCTGCTGCCCGTACGTGATGTATTCGTAGATTTCATCGGAGATCACGTACAGCTCGGGGTGTTTTTCGATCACGGCTACGAGGGCGGCCATTTCCTCGCGGCTGTACATGCTGCCTGTGGGATTGGAAGGGGTGCAAAGGAAGAGCAGCTTCGAATCGGGGCGCAGAGCTTCCTCCAGTTGCTCGGGGCTGATCTTGTAGTCGGCCTCGATGCCCGCAACGACCTTGGTCACGTCGGCCTGCGCCAGGTGCAGCATCGCCTCATATGACACCCAGAAGGGCGCAGGCAGCACTGCGTGATCGCCGGGATTGAGCAGCGACAGCACCACGTTGTAGAGCGATTGCTTGGCTCCGGTAGAGACCACGATCTGATCGGGACTGTAGTCCAGGTCATTGTCGCGCTTGAGCTTCTTGCAGATAGCCTGGCGCAGCTCAGGATAGCCCGACACTGGGGCGTAGTGGGTGAAGCCCGCGTCCAAGGCTTTTTTGGCAGCCTCGGAGATGTGCGCCGGGGTATCCATGTCCGGCTCACCCAGAGTCAGGCCGATCACGTCGCGACCGTCGGACTTGAGCTGACGCACTTTCTTGGCGATGCCCAACGTCGCGGATTCAGCAAGGGAGGAAATAACTTGAGAGAATGCCATGATAGGTTTTTCGGTTTGGACTTTTGCAAGGGGGGTAAGGGGGTTTTTAGGGGGTATGGGGGAAATTGCAGCGATGGTTAGAATCAATATGGCCCTTTTTGCCTTTATTTCCTTTATTTCCCTTTCTCCCCTTATTACCCTTTCTCCCCTTATGCCCCTCACTCCCCTTATTCCCACAAACAAGAAACATAGGCCGCCCA
>CAYVAP010000429.1:0-1876 GCA_964449365.1 uncultured Bacteroidia bacterium | reverse complement strand
CCCCTTATGCCCCTCACTCCCCTTATTCCCACAAACAAGAAACATAGGCCGCCCAAAGTTAGGGGTTTGCCCTGCAATTTCTTCGCTCCTTCCTGGTTTCTTTTTCACCTTGGCGATCGGTCTGGGTGCAAATTGGGTTTCTAAGCAAAAAGCGAGTAATTTTTGCGCCGCAACATTGCCCTCAATGAACTACGACGAAATATTCCCTGCGGTCGTCTCCCACGCCAAGGAGTACGGCTTTGTCTTTCCCAGCAGCGAAATCTACGATGGCCTGGGCGCGGTCTATGACTACGGTCAACTGGGCGCGCAGCTCAAGCGCAACCTCATGGAGGCCTGGTGGAAGGCCATGACTCAGATGCACGAAAACATCGTGGGCCTGGACTCGGCCATCCTCATGCATCCCACCATCTGGAAGGCCTCGGGCCACGTGGATGCCTTCAACGATCCCCTGATCGACAACAAGGACTCTAAAAAGCGCTACCGCGCCGACGTGCTGATCGAAGATCAGATCGCCAAATATGGGGCCAAGTCGCTCAAGGATACTCAAAAGAAAGCTAAAAAGGAAGGCTGGGAAGCAGGATCGGACGAGTACCAAGGCTATCTACAAAACAACCGCAACGCCAAGAAAGCGCAAGAGCTGCAAGCCAAATTCGAGGCCGCGCTCAACAGCGAGGACCTCACCCAACTGCGCGACCTGATCATCAAGGAGGGCATCGCTGATCCAGAGAGTGGCTCCAAAGAGTGGTCGGAGGTGCGGCAGTTTAACCTGATGTTCAAAACCCAACTGGGCGCGACCGCCGAGGGGGCCATGGACCTCTACCTGCGCCCCGAGACGGCGCAAGGTATTTTCGTCAACTACCTCAACGTGCAGAAGACCAGCCGTCAGAAGCTGCCCTTTGGCATCGCGCAGATCGGCAAGGCCTTCCGCAACGAGATCGTGGCCCGGCAGTTCATCTTCCGCATGCGCGAATTCGAGCAAATGGAGATGCAATACTTCATCAAGCCCGGTACGCAGTTGGAGTGGTTTCACTATTGGAAGGAGGCCCGCATGAACTTCCACCTGAACCTAGGCATCGCCCCTGAGCGCCTGCAATTTCACGGCCACGAAAAGCTAGCCCACTACGCCGATGCGGCGGAGGACATACAGTTTCAGTTTCCCTTTGGCTTCAAGGAGCTGGAGGGCATCCACTCTCGCACGGACTTTGACCTGGGCCGCCACCAAGAGTTTTCCGGCAAGCGCATCACCTACTTTGACCCCGACACCCAGGAGAGCTACGTGCCCTACGTGCTGGAGACCTCCGTGGGCCTAGACCGCACCTTCCTGGCCCACCTCTGCAATGCCTACCTGGAAGAAGAAGTCCCCAACGCCAAGGGCGGTACCGATACCCGTACCGTGCTGAAACTGCACCCCCTGCTGGCTCCCTACAAGGCTGCCATTCTGCCCATTGTCAAAAAAGACGGCCTGCCCGAGATCGCCCGCGGGATCTTCGACGAGCTGAAGTATGACTTTCCCGTGATGTACGAGGAGAAAGACACCATCGGCAAGCGCTACCGACGCCACGACGCTATCGGCACGCCGTATTGCATCGCCGTGGACTTCGAAACCAAAGAGGATAACGCCGTCACCATCCGCGACCGCGACACCATGAAGCAGGTGCGCCTACCCATCAGCGAGGTGGCGGGATACATTCGCAAGCAGTTGAGCTGGCGGGAGCTGCTGGGATAGGTGGCGTGAAACGTGGGCGAGGTGGAGAGAAAATTAGCCGCTGGCGCGGCCACCGAGGGAATCAATATGAGGGGCTGGTCTGTGCCGAAACCTTTATGACCCCTATGCCTCTTTCATAAAGGGTGGATAATTTTCTATCTTTATTCCTAA
>CAYVAP010000428.1:0-4811 GCA_964449365.1 uncultured Bacteroidia bacterium | reverse complement strand
AAACACATGGACGGAACCCAACGCAAACACATCGAGCCTGGCCAAATGGTGCGCATCGTGCTCAAGGCCGATCAGCGTACCGGAAAACTCACCGAGGGTGAAGTGAAGGATATCCTCACCAAATCGCCTCAGCATCCCCACGGCATCAAAGTACGCCTCACCAATGGGCAGGTGGGCCGTGTCAAGGAAATTATAGCAGAGGAGTAGCTTTTTGACTTCTACTCCAAACTGACTTTTGATCAAAATCTTTTCGGTTTCTCATCGTGAGTTTGCCGCCAATCGTTACCTTGTTGCTTTCACCTCTTCACTCTCCACGATATGTCCTGGCTATTCGAATCACGCAAGAGCAAAGAACGCAAGAGCCGCTTCCGGCAACTGGTCGATATGGCCATGGCCGACGGTGAGCTGGATCCTGCCGAGCAGAACCTACTAGAAACCGTGGCGGTTGGCTTGGGCTTTACCCCGCAAGAAGTGCAAAAGATCATCACCAAACCAGAAGCGGTGACCTTTCAGCCCCCGCAGTCGCTGGATGATCGTCTGCTACAACTGATGGAGATGGTCGATATGATGCGGGCGGACGATGAGGTGAGGAGTGAAGAAGAGGCTTTTGTCCTTAAGATGAGCGGCAAGCTAGGTATTCCCCCGCACAAGGCACCTGAACTGATTCGGCAGATCATTCAGGGCATGGACGCACATCGGGACTGGAGGCAGGTGCGGGAAGAACTCAAGGCGCAGTTGAAAGCCTAGTCATTAGTTTCACGGTTGAAAGTTCAAGGTTGAAAGTAAAGATAGCCGCTTGGGCGGCCACTGAGTGAGCCAATATGTGGGGGCTGACCAAAGTGCCTGATACCCTTATACCTTATTCCCCTGACCGTTCATATAGGTGAGCAGTCTTTAAACCACAGATTCGGGCATCGGTTGAGTCAATTCGCAGTAATCGACTCGGTCGGCGGCAGAACTACTCCGATAGGCCCGCAGGACGGTAGCGTTTTGTACCAAGAAGCCGCCGGGCATTTGATAGCCATTTCCTTGTAGCTTACCAATAAAGTGGCCTCGGAAAAAGGCTGGAATACCGCGCAGCCAGCTTTTCCAGCCGAATACTTGCTCCCAAGAGCCTTCTTTGAGCTCGAAATGCCCATACAGGGTTCGCTCGGGATCGGAAATGCGAGCCACGTCTTCCAAGCCGTATTTGGCAAAAAATCGATCAGCAGATGTCGGCTCTGATTGATGTACGATTACCAACTGGGTGCCGTCGGCTTCGATCTGTGCGCGATCTTGGGCGAGCTGAGCCATGGTTTCCCGACAAAAGGTGCAGCCAAAATGCCGCAAGAATACCACTAGCGCAGGCTGACCACTAGTCAAATCGAGCAAATTGCGCTGCTGCTGATCTTGGTATTGAGCCAGTAAGGCTTCATCGAGTGGGCGCTGAGCGTAATCGATCTGGAAGTGCTCGGCTTCATATTGCTCGAAGGTAGCTCGCAAGAATTTCCCCAGGGGATAGAGCCACAAAATGTCATTTATGACCAGAAGCACTATGGTGCCCCAGGGCAAGCGCCCCATCGCTACCTCGACCGTGAGGTAGACAGTCACGCCCAACTTGAGCAGGAAGCTCATCAAACCTACCACCCAATAGCGATAAGGATTGCGCATTGCGATAGCAAACGCCAGAGCAAATACCAGGACGTTGGCCCCTAGCCCGCGCATCAACCAGAGGTATTCAGGCGGGGTGAGCTGAGCGATGGTAAAGAGCGCAACAGGGTCGATGATTAGCTCCAGCCCAAGCAGCATATGGTAAATGGCGGCGAAGCGAAAGAGTCGCTGTGGCCAGCCGAGATGATTGACGAGAGTTGATGGCATCGGTTTAGGTTGTGTGGATGAGCTTAGTAACAGTGAACAATTAACATGGATCAATGAACAGTATAAATCGCTGCTTACTAAGGCATTCGCCTTTCAAAAGGGGGAGGTTATTTTTCTCACGTTCCTTAGCTTTTTTCTGAAGCCAAGTTGATCATAATAACCAGACAGCTTGAACAAGTGTTTTAAGAAGATCGACCTGCGAGTGGCTTTCCGCAAAAGATTTCGCTAGCCACAGCACCAAACAAGTGATCGGCGCAGGAATGGGTATATTGCTTGTCGATTAGTCCAAGCGCCTCCTTTCTAGCCTTCATATTATGTTCAGATTCTTCCGCAAAAGAAATAACGGCAAATCGAACCGATCTTCCTCGCTACAACTGATCGATATCGATGGCAATTCGCTGAGCGTCGGCGACTTAGTGATGTCGCTACGCTATGAATTGGGCACCTGTCGCCTGATCGAAACTCAGGAGGGCTATGCATACGAATCGGTACAATCCGGACAGCAGGTCTCCTACCTACGGATGGTGGATGCGGCCACGACCTACCAAAAAGTGCGGAAAATCCAAGAGCCGGGCCATATGGTTTAGTCCTTTCAACTTCGACCTTTCCACTGGGAACTTTGAACTTCCCCTACCAAGACTATACGACCTGTAAGGCCAACTCAGGCAGCTTGAGCAGCGATTGGTAGTACAGCTCCAAAGCGCGATGCTTCGCGGGAGTAAAGCGATAATCGATATACTCGGTGAGGTAGCGTCGGGCGAAGGCAGGTTCGAGGCGGAAATAGTCAGCCCAGCGATCAGCGGCGACCGCTCGCTGGGCGACCCCTTTTTCCAGGGCATGGTAAAGCCGCTTGGCCAGTTCGCGCGTCATCACCTCAGGCCGATACACCCACACCGCAAAGGCAAAAGGCAAGCCCGTGAGCTGATGCCAAGCTTCGCTCAGGTCATAGGCGTAGGCATAGCGGTCGCGGATGCGGATAGCCTGATCACCGATCACCACCCCGCCGGTCTTGCCCATGATGCGATGAAAATGCTTTTGATCAGGCATGAGATAGCGCACCGACTGCTGCCAATGATAATGCAGCAGCACCCGAGCCAGGCCGTTGCTGCTGCGGCTATGCCGATCAAGGATCACCGTGTCGAGGGTTTCGATGGGCTGCTGAGCAAAAAGAAACACCGAATGCACCGATCCATTGGCTCCAATGCAGAAATCGGGCAATACTTCTACTTGCTCGAAGTTGGGCAAGGCTCCTACTGGCATCAGCGCCAGATCGGCCTGTCCGTTTTGCAAAGCCCGCGCACAGTCCGCCGGAGGCAGCAACAATAGCTCCATCTCGTCGGCTCCGAAGTGCGCCTCCAAGCCGTCGAGAAACGGACGGGTGTTGATATATTCGACCAAAGCGACAGTTAGCATGGGGAGTTTTTGGTTCTGAGTTCTTGGTTCTGAGTTGGATGTCAAGTCGGCCCCTTCCTGCGACCACCTGGCAAGCCAACAGGAACGGAGGAAACGCGCCCTGCCTGGCAAACCTATCCCATACTCCGCATACCGATAGCCGTTCATACAAGTGCAGGTGAATGAGAGCAGTACAGTTCAATTTCCACTCCTTCACTTTTCACTTTCCACCTCAAGATGGCTGATGTCATTCGTAGTGAGCAGGCGAGCCGGACCATGGGCTGGCAGTTCGATCAGGCTCAGGGCAGTATTTTGGTGGCTAAACGCTTCCATCCGACGCAGATCCTGATACACCAGCATACTCAAGATCACCCGCAGTTGGCGACCGTGCGAACACATGAGCAGGGTTTGGCCCTGGCGATCGCGACGGATTTGCTCGAAAAAGGCTTGGCTACGAGACCAGGCTTCATGGGGAGATTCTCCCTGCTCGACTTTGGCATTCAGGTTACCATCGTGCCAACTCCGCACCGTATGCAAGAAGTCTTCTTTTTGCTCCGGGCTGGGGCTCAGTCCCTCGTGTACCCCCCAGTTTAGCTCGTTGAGCGCCCTAGTGTGCATGATCTCGCGCCCCTGATCGTACCAGCCTTTGAGGGTCTGATGCGTGCGCTGCAATTCGCTGCCCCAAATGGCATCGAACTCCAGGTGGCCATAGCGCTCGAAAAAAGCCCGTGCCTGCTCGCGCCCTAGGTCGTTGAGGCTGCTATCGACGCCGCTGCCCTGCACGATGCCGCGCTTGTTGTAGTCGGTTTCGCCGTGGCGGAAGAAATAGATGGTGATCATGAAGGAAAAGAAGTCAGAGGTCAGATTAGCCTATCGGCCTGTCAGAAGGGGAGGTGGTTGGGGGGAGCTAGGTGATCGGGCTTTCCATTTCGGTGCTTGCAGCACAGTGATCTCACTTCTCGCAGTGAAACAGTCTGACTTCTCACAGCGCAGCGATCTGCTTACACCGTAGCCGCCTCCCCAAATTCCTCCACGCTGTAGTCGTGCAGTACGTTGTAGAGCGTATCACGCTCGATGGGTACCATGCCTGCCCGCTGAATCAGGTCGATCAATTGCGGGGTAGTCATGGCGGGATTTTGCTCTGCGGCCCCGGCCATGGAGTAGTTCTTGGTGGTATCGTCGATGGTGCCGTCGATGTCGTCCACGCCATAGCTAAGGGAAAGCTGCGCCGTATGGCGGCCGATCATGGGCCAGTAGGCCTTCACGTGGTCGAAGTTGTCCAGGTACAGACGGCTGACCGCCACCATCATGAGGTAGTCGGCCGCGGTGGTGGGCACGTGATCGTCGCCCCGTGAGCTGCCCCCGCCCGACTGGTAGCTCCAGCAGACGAAGGCTCGAAAGCCCCGGTGCTCGTCCTGGAGCTCGCGCAGGCGCCGCAGGTGCTCGACGCGGTCCTCGGGCGTGTCGACCGTGCCGTAGATCATCGTGGCGGTCGTGCTGAGGCCCCTGGCGTGGGCGGCCCGCATGACGCCGAGCCATTCGTCCGCCGTGCACTTGCGGGG
>CAYVAP010000427.1:0-4818 GCA_964449365.1 uncultured Bacteroidia bacterium | reverse complement strand
AACAAATTCATATCCCGCCTTTTTCAGGCTGGGAATCATTTCCATGCAGAAGCCCATCTCTGGCGGCCAGAAACCATGTGGAGCTGAACAGTTCATCAGATGACTGCCAATGCCCTTCCAGCGCTCAATGTGTTCGGCCCAGTCCTCTTTGGGGGTGAGTGGCAAAACCGGATGATAATAGCCCGTACCCAGAATATCAAAAATTTTCTGGTTTTGCAGATGCCAGAGCAGGTCACCGCATTTGACAATACCATACACCCGCTGCTGAAATTCGGGGTTTGAAAGCACCTCCAGCAGCGTTCCGGAAAGTGAGAGATGCACTCGGGCAAGATCCTCATATTCCCATAACATGCGGGGCATACGATCCATGGTGTAGAGGATCTCGCGCTCGCGGAAGGTCCATAGAAACATCGACAGCGCTCCCGCATCCATCAATAGTGAGCCCAGCCAGAGCAGGTGCGCTTGCAGGCGGGCCAGCTCACAGGCCACGGTGCGGATGTACTGCGCCCGCTCGGGCACCTCGATGCCCACCAGTTTTTCTACGGCCAGGCACCAAGCCACATTGTTGGAGTAAGGACCGAGGTAGTCCATGCGGTCGGTGTAGGGCATAAACTCCTGGAAAGTCTTATTTTCGGCGATCTTTTCGATGCCACGGTGCAGGTAGCCCACATCCGCCACCGCCTTGGTGATCGTCTCCCCATCGACGTTGAGCACCAGGCGCAGCACCCCGTGCGTGGCCGGATGCGAAGGCCCCATATTGATGATCATGCGGGTGCCGAGGGGATCATCATCCACCTCGATAGAGGTGTGCTTGTCCTCCAAGCGGCGATAGACGGACTCTTGATGCTTGGGAAAAAAGGCTGGTTTGCCGTTTTCGATGGCGGGATCGTTGGTGGCGGTGAGGTTGCTAGCCATATTGAGATAGTTCGAAGTTCAAAGTTGACGGCTCCGAGTTGCCAAGGCTATTTTTCTCGGAGGTAGAGATTGAGGTTGGATGATGCAGGAAGCCAAACCTCCGGAGGACATTTGATCAGATAAGCGAATATACACAATTTGCCTGGCAAGGACAGGCAGCCCGTTTTTATATTCAACTTTTTTCAACCGATCTTGAAAGAAATGGTTTGCTATCCCGACTGTGTCTCAATTTTTAACTGCCAACTCACCTAGATGAACGGTCATCGGTACACGGAATGCGGTATGGGTTTACCCGACACAGTGTTTACCTTCCGTTCACATTGGCTTACTGAGGGGTTGCACTTGCGGAGCAACCCTACGAACGATCAACTCTGAACTACTCCCTATGGACTTTCTCACTGGTCAGACCCTCCTCTTCGACAAGCCTGCGGGCTGGAGCTCCTTTGACGTGGTGCGCAAGGTGCGCAACCTGATCCGCATCAAGAAGGTCGGCCACGCTGGTACGCTGGACCCCCTGGCGACGGGCCTGCTGATCATCTGCACGGGGCGGGCCACCAAAAGCATCGAGTCGATTCAGGGGCAGGAGAAAGCATACGAAGCGCTGCTTCGCTTGGGGGCCACCACCGCCTCGTATGATGCGGAGCAGCCTGAAGAGAACCACCAAGCGGTGATCCACCTGGATCGGGGGCAGATCGAGGCGGCCATGGAGGGGTTTCGGGGGGAAATCGAACAGGTGCCGCCGGCCTACTCGGCGGTGAAGGTGAATGGCAAGCGCGCCTATCAGGCAGCCCGCAGGGGTCAGCCCATCGAGCTAAAGAGTCGACGGGTTCACATCTACGAATTTGCCCTGCTAGATCAGGAGGCCGAAGATCCTACTTGCTGGCGGGCGCGTATCCGATGTAGCAAGGGTACCTACATCCGATCCCTAGCTCACGATTTGGGGCAGGCGCTTGGCACCGGGGCTTACCTCAAGGGCTTGCGCCGCACCCGCATTGGCGAGTACCACGTAGATGATGCCTGGCAGATCGATCAGTTTCAGGCTTGGGTGAGGGGGGGAGTGGAGAAGGGAGAGTAAAATTAGCCGCTAGCACGGCCACTGAGCAGGAGACAGGGAATAGGGAGAAGCCCTGCCTGGCACCGCATACCGTAGGCTGGTCATTCTGATGGGATTTTCTGCCACGTTTTTTCGTGGCACGGTATCCTCAAAAGGGCCTCTCGCGGAGAACGCCAAGGCGCGTAGAGGAGGGATCCTGCCTCCCTCTTTTGAAGCCCGAGAGGTAATGTGTTGCAAATCCGCGCCACGCTGGGGCAGTCCAAAAATGGAGGGTAGTTTTTTTCGCAAGCCCCTGAGATTTTGCACAGCCTACTTCTCCCTTATACCTCATACCTCTAGCCGTTCATATAGGTGAGCGCTCGTTTTTGGACAAGATGGGACAAGATGGTTTTCAGGTACTGATGATCCTGAAATCCTGTCTAATGGGATGATGTCCAGTGGCCTGGGGCGCTCGTTTTTGGACAAGATCGACAAGATGGGACAAGATTAACAAGATGTACTTCAGGTGCTTATGATCCTGAAATCCTGTCTAATGGGATGATGTCCAGTGGTCTGGGGCGCTCGTCTTTGGACAAGATTGACAACATGGGACAAGATTAACAAGATGGTTTTCAGGTGCTTATGATTTTGTAAAGCCTGAGAATCCTGAAATCCTGTCTAAGTGGATCGATGATCTCCGGTAGCCTGGGGCGCTCGTTTTTGGACAAGATTGACAAGATGGGACAAGATTAACAAGATAGACTTCAGGTGCTTATGATCCTGAAATCCTGTCTAATGGGATGATGCCCAGTGGCATGAAGCGACCATATAGCCTAATCCTAATAAGCTATCTATCAGCTATTCTAGCTACGAACAACTGACTGCGAATTTCGAACTCGTTTATTTTTATTAAGTTCGTCGTAAGGGGAACCCGGTCACTGAGACATAGGGTTGGCTCATTTGTCCTTGAGACCATTTTACAAGGGAGTCGAGGGCTCGAACGCAGAGTTGGCCTTTTGAAGGCATGGTACTCATCAAAATTGGGTCAATCATGGCTCGGGTCTCCTCCCGCTTTTTGTGCTTACCACCGCTCTATATGAAACATATCCTCTTTCCCACCGACTTCTCGGATGCTGCCAACGCCGCGTTCACCTATGCTTTGCCGCTAGCCCGCTTGCTCGGGGCGGAGATCCACTGCCTGCACGCCTACAACCTGGCCAATACTGCTGACTGGCTCGCTCCAGCAGAAATCCTCGCTTCGCTGCAAGAAGAGGAAGAGCAGCGGGCCCTGGAGCAGATGGATGCCTACCACGAGCAAATGAAGGCCGACGCCGAGCAGCAGGTGGTGCTCAGTCCTATCCTTCGGGCAGGTTTTGCCGCAGACGTAGTTGCGCAGGTTTGCCGAGAGCTCAGCCCCGATTTGGTGGTGATGGGGACCAAAGGGGCCACCAACCCCATCGACCGGATGCTGGGCAGTATCACCTCGCAGGTGATGAACGACATCGAAGCGCCGATCTTGGCCGTTCCTCAGACGGCCACCTACTCACCCGTGCGGCGCATCGCCTACGCTACCGATTTTAGTGAGAAAAATCGCTCCTCGCTCTCGGTGCTAGGCGATCTGTCGAAAGCCTTGCAAGCGTCGGTGATCGCCGTTACGGTGATCGGAGAGAGCGACGAGCTGCCCGATACCCCCGACCAAAGCGCCTTGGAAAACCGCTACCGCCAAGATAGTGGCGTCGATGACCTGATGCTTCGGTTTTTACACGCCTCAGACGTGGCCGAGGCCCTGGCGAGCTTCATGGAGACAGAAGAAGCCGAAATCCTCGCGGCGAGTACGCAGCATCGGGGCTTCCTCAAAAGCTTGTTTCACCGCAGCTTGACCCGCCGCCTGGCCCTCTATGCCCAAAAACCCCTGCTAGTGTTTCACAGTTAAAGCCTTATTCGAAATTCGTGATTCGTGATCGACATGCTGATCAGCAGCACCAAGCACTCGCTGAAACAGAGTCGTCGAGCACCGCATGCAGATAATTGCGAATGGCACCGTTCGGATTCCGAATCATCTCCCTATGCACTGGATTGACTGGCTGGTCCTCACTACTTTTTTTATTTATACCCTTTGGGATGGACTACGCCATCAAGCTCGCACGGAGAACCTCGAAGATCTCATGCTGGCGCGCCGCAACGTGTCTTGGTGGGCGGCAGGGCTCTCGGTGATGGCTACCCAGGCGTCGGCGATCACCTTTATCGGCACCACTGGGCAAGCCTACATGGAGGACATGCGATTTTTGCAGGTCTACCTAGGTCTTCCGCTGGCCATGATCATTTTGTCGGGCACCTTGGTACCTTTTTTTTACCGCACCCGAGCCTACACCGCCTATGAGTTGCTAGAGCGGCGCTTTGGGTTGAATGTACGCCTGGCTACCAGTTTCCTTTTTTTGCTGTCGCGAGCAGCTTCCTTGCTGATCACCATCGCAGCTCCGGCCTACGTGCTTGCGCTGATTTTGGCCGTTCCGCTGGACTGGACCATCGTGATCATCGGCGCCACGGCCACGGTCTATACCATGTTTGGGGGGATTTCGGGCGTGATTCGCACCGAAATGAAGCAAATGGTGCTGATGCTGGCCGGGCTGGTTTTTTGTTTCTTCTGGATCGGCCCCGAGATGCCCGAACAGGTGAGCTTTGGCGATTCGCTGGCTCTGGCAGGAGCCGGCGGCATAATGCGGAGCATCGACTTTGACTTTGACCCTAGCGAAAAGTACAACTTCTGGTCGGGGCTTCTGGCAGGCTTGTTTTTGATGCTGAGCTACTTCGGAGCCGATCACAGTCAGATGCAGCGCTATCTCACCGCGCGGTCGCTCACCGATGCTAGC
>CAYVAP010000426.1:0-4822 GCA_964449365.1 uncultured Bacteroidia bacterium | reverse complement strand
GCCCGCGTCGGTACACGCGGTGAAATCCCTTCTCGATGAGTTTGAATTTATCCGAAGATAAGGTCAATTGATCGATGCGCGCTTGAGCAAGTCGGATTTCCTGCGCGACTTCAAGCAAGTGTGCGCGAGACATCCGCTCTTCTGCTTGCTGCCGCAATACCATCAGGTCTTGGCGCGATCTATCCCAAACCTGGTAAGCCTTCGGATTCATCTCTTCTTTAGGAATGGCATCGAGTGCTTCGAGCAGAGCAGATAGATCACGCAACCCTGAGAGCCGACGACTCGCATCACGGTAGGTTTGGTTTTCTAGGCGATAGGCTTTTTTGCCGATAGAATCTCGAATCAAGCGCCACACAGCACGAATGCGCTTGCAGCATTTTCGTGCTTCATGTACGGCATAATGGAGGTCGTCTTCATGAGTGAGAAAAGCAATGAGGAGGTCCGTCTCTTCTCGAAGAATACGCGGGATCGCCATCGATAGGCTTTCATCTGGCTGGATCTGGTAGGGCATAGGGGTTCACGAGGGTAGTCGATTGGGAATAGAGGTAGAAAAGAATGGCCCTAAAAAGGGCTAGTGCCTTTGGAACGAAGTTGCTTACCAATTACAATCAGGCTAACTGCCTGTTTGTCAGGATATTAACCTTCAACTCTTAACTAGGAACTTCGAATTTCTTCCACTAGTGCCTTCGGAATGAAGTAATTAACCACTCGAAATTCGCATAGAATCTTGACCAGCAGCACTTCCAATTACGAATTCTTGATTACGAATTTCGAATGCGAAGCACTAGTCATTAGTTCCGACCCGGAAAATGTACCTCCTAGAGCTTCAGAGAGCTATTTTAAATGATGCTCATACTTTACCCAAACTGAAGTGTGCCGTTAATTCCAGGCAAATAGCCCTGATTGGCTCTGCGCAGCTTGGGTAACTTTCAACCTTGAGCATTGAACCGCGAAACGAATGTCTAGCCTATTTTTACGTAGCTGATCTAAAAATGAGAAGAGGAGTAGACCGAAAATCGTAGTTCGCATCCAGCGTAGCAAAGGTTACCTTTAGATCACACAAAGATAATCATTTCATAATATCGATCAGGCTTTCAAAAGAGGAAAACCATTCCTTTAATAGAGCGCGCAGATTTACGTATCTTCCCTTTCATAACTGATCATGCTCCGCCGTCTACCCATGAACCGCATCATCGTCTGTCTTATTCTCATTGGCCTTGGGGTGTTTTATTCAGAGAGTCTCTGGGCACAAGCCCCTCAGCGTTGCCTGACCATGTCGCTGGATTCTGCCCTGCGGGCTGAGTATCCTGAGTTGGGATCTTTGGCCCAGCACGAGCGCTGGCTGCAACATGCCATCGAAATTCATCAGGCTACCACACGCGACGTGCAAACAGTCTACGTGATCCCGGTGATCGTGCATGTCATTCACGATGCGGCTCCAGTAGGGACGGGTGCCAACCTTGCCGCTAGCCGAATCGCCTCCCAACTGCAAGTGCTCAACGAAGACTTTCGTAAAATGATGGGAACCCCGGGGCACAATAGCCATCCTAGCGGAGCCGATGTAGAGATCGAGTTTTGTCCCGCCACGATCGATCCCGAAGGACAACCTTTGCTGGAACCCGGTATTCATCGGGTCGATAGAAGCGAGCTGGATTTGTCGGCCCCACCCTATTCACCTAGCTCTGTGCGAGGAGGTATCATGACCCCGCTCCATTGGGATCCGGAGCGATACATGAATATCTACGTAGTAGATCTTCAGGACGACGTGTTGGGATTTGCCCAATTGCCCAA
The DNA here is from genome assembly GCA_964449365.1 of uncultured Bacteroidia bacterium. Taxonomy (GTDB): domain Bacteria; phylum Bacteroidota; class Bacteroidia; order J057; family J057; genus CAYVAP01. Next base: position 3,031 of record CAYVAP010000426.1, on the reverse strand, counting down.
CCAATCGACTCTGTCCGACTTGCCCACCAACCATGGTCCAGCCTCTACTGATGGAGTAGTGATTGACCCCGACAATTTTGGTCGCGGTCAAGCTGCCGCAGCCCCCTATGATCAGGGCCGAACGACCACCCATGGAGTCGGGCATTGGCTGGGGCTGCGCCATGTCTGGGGAGATGGAAATTGTAACGTCGATGATTTTTGTGGGGATACCCCCGATGCTGCCAATCCCAATTACGGTTGCCCTAGCAATCCTAGCACTTGCGGCAGCGCGGACATGTTTCAAAACTGCATTGACTACACCGACGATGCCTGCATGAATATATTCACCCAATGCCAGCGTACGCGCATGCGCACGGTGATGACTCAAGCAGTCCGTCGCGCAAACTCGTTGCCTTCGACCGCTTGCGAGGGACAGCTTTCGCCGCTGGCTCGGTGTTCGGTTGATCGGCAGCAGGTTTGCGCCGGTAGCTCTGTCCGGTTTTCTGATGAATCGCTCTATCAGCCGACTAGCTGGTCATGGAGTTTTCCGGGAGGAACGCCGGCTTCTGCCTCAGTAGCGAACTCCGTAGTGGTTTACCTCAGCCCCGGGACCTACGGCGTGTCGCTGACGGTAAGCAATGCACAAGGGTCGCAAACCTTCAGCGATTCAGTATTTATAACAGTGTTAGATCAAAGTGGAGAATTTTTTTACGAAGATTTCGAGTCTGGTCTTGCCGCTTGGCAAGTGGACAATTCCGATGGTAGCTATGGTTGGGATCTGAAAAACGTAGCAGGCAATAGCGGCAGCCTAGCCCCCTTTGTCAACCACTTTTTGTATGGCAGCACGGGTCAGCGCGATGGCCTTATTTCTCCCCCGTTGGACCTGAGCAATTATGGCGATCTCAATCTGAGCTTCGAGTATGCCTATCGACCCTATTCCGCTAATGAGCAAGATTCTCTACTGGTCTTGATTTCGATTGATGGCGGTGCTTCTTTTCCCCACCGAGTATACGCCAATGCCCAAGGCGGCAGTACGCCCTTTGCCACCGGGCCACAGAGCAGCATCGAGTTTGTACCTACGAATGCAGATGACTGGTGCGGCACCAACAACGGCGCAGGGTGTATCACTCTCGGACCCGCTGCCCTATGGATGCTGGCCGGGCAGTCCGACGTAAGGCTCCGCTTCGAGACGGTCAATGACTTTGGCAACAACATTTACATCGACAACGTGCGCTTATCCGGGACTTGCTACGCCGGCCTCCTACCCGCTCCCGTCGAGCCGCGCGAACCACTGGACCGATGGCTCATTTTTCCCAATCCTGCCAGTAGGGTGCTCCATCTCTCATGGCAGGGTGCCGAGGATCAATGGTTGCAGATATCTCTGGTCGATTTGATGGGGCGCCGAGTTTATTCCCGCCAGGAGGAAGTGCAGGTGAGCGATACCCTCCAAATTCCGGTGCAGCATTTGAGTCGTGGCACCTATCTGTTGCATCTGCAGAGCCAAGGCCACTCACCTCAGGTGGAAAAAATCCAAATTCGCTAGCTGTTACAGCAAGTCGGCCAGTTCTTCACGGGCTTGCATGGGAGAGCAAAACTGGATGCCGTGCAGGCCCACCTTTTTGGCTCCGTCCACATTCTTCATCGAATCATCCAGAAAAACCGCCTCCGTCGGATTGACCTGATAGCGGTCGAGCAAGAGTCGGTAAATCTTGGGATCAGGCTTGATGAGCCTCTCTTCACCTGAGACCACGATACCCTCAAACCAGTCGAGGAAGTCAAAGCGCTGCCGAGCGATGGGAAAGGTCTCGGCTGACCAATTGGTCAAGGCCAGCAGGCGATACTGCTTTCCTTGGTGTAGACTGTCGAGTAGATCTACCGATTCTGGGATACTTCCTCCCAGCATCTCGGGCCATCGGCCATAGTAAGCTCGAATCTCCTCGGCCCACTCCGGATGCTCGGCCGCCAATGACTCGGTGGCTTCGCGTAGCGAGCGTCCTCGGTCCTGCTCGGCGTTCCATGCTCCAGTACAGATGGTGTCCAGAAAGCGGTCGATCTCGGCTTCGGTTTTGAAGATGCTGCGATAGAGGTAGCGGGGGTTCCAGTCGATGAGTACGCCACCCAAGTCAAAAATGATGGTGTTGATGGGCATGTAGGGTGTGAGATTGGGATGAGGAATGGGGATACCGAAATGATTGTAGACACTTTTCAACTCCTGGACGGGACAAGTTCGCCATTCGCCTTTGAAGTTGGAAGGGTGGGTGGTTAACTTGCCTAAACAAAATTAACATTCCCAGCTTATGAGCCACATTCTCGAAATCACCGGTCGCGAAATCCTCGATTCTCGCGGCAACCCTACCGTCGAAGTCGAAGTACTACTCGCCGACGGTACCGTTGGTCGCGCGGCCGTACCATCGGGTGCCTCGACGGGTATGCACGAAGCCATCGAGCTGCGCGATGGCGGTGCGCGTTACATGGGTAAGGGGGTTCAGCAGGCAGTCAAAAATGTCAATGAGGTCATTGCTCCCGAATTGGAAGGAATGCTGGCCATCGATCAGCCTGCTCTTGACCAGTTGCTCTTGGAGCTCGACGGGACTGACAACAAGGGCAAGCTAGGGGCGAACGCTATCCTTGGGGTCTCTCTTGGCTGTGCCCGAGCGGCTGCCTCCAGTTTGGGGCTGCCTCTGTACCGCTACATCGGCGGCGTCAATGCTCGCACCTTGCCGGTGCCTATGATGAACATCCTCAACGGCGGCTCTCATGCCGACAACTCCGTGGACGTACAGGAATTCATGATCATGCCCATCAAGGCTGACTCTTTTCAGGAAGCTTTGCGCATGGGGGCAGAAACTTTCCACCATCTCAAAAGCGTACTCAAAGGCCGCGGCCTCTCTACCAACGTCGGCGATGAAGGCGGCTTCGCGCCCAATTTGCCTTCGAACGAAGAAGCCATCAAGGTCATTCTGGAAGCCATCGAAAAGGCCGGATACAAACCCGGTGGAGACATTCACCTTGCCCTGGATGTGGCAAGCTCTGAAATCTGGGATAAAGACAA
>CAYVAP010000425.1:0-4828 GCA_964449365.1 uncultured Bacteroidia bacterium | reverse complement strand
TCCCCTCGCCTGAGAGGTTGATGATGTAGCTATGAAACATTCGCAGCTCAAAAACTTCGCGCATGTTTTTGTACTCGGCGTCGTTGAAGCGATTTTTCCACTGAGTGGCGGCCAAGGTTTCGACCACGTCTTCGTAGCGGAAGGTACAAAGCACTCGCTCGGGAAGGGTCTCATTGGGATCTACCCAAACGATCTCGATGAACTGGATGTCGTGGACGATGTCCGAGCGGTTTTTGTCGAAGATGCGATCTTCTACAAAATGAATCACGCGCTCGAAGGGCAACATGCTCGGAAAGTCGTTGCCTGGATCAGGAGCCGCCGACGCCGCGCTGGCACCGTCAGTTCCATCTTCAGAAGCAAGATCTGAATCACCGCCCATGCCTCCGCTCATATCATCACCGGTAGCAAAAGGGTCGCCGCCAGGAGGAGGGCCAAAGGGATCTTCGAAATCGCTGTCGGACGCGAATGGATCTTCTTCGGCATCGCCTTCGAAGGTATCAAAGCCACCGTCGCCTTCGGGCATACCAGCGTCTGCTTCGAGACCAGCATCGGCCGCACCTTCAGCTTCGATTTTGTTGATCTTGTCGATTACATCTTCCCAGGTCAAGACTTTGGTCAGGGTATCAGGATCGAGCGCGGTGTAGGCACCAGACTTCAAGCCACGGAAGAGAGCAGATACCAGACCATCCTTTTCAGGATACACTTCATCCTCACCGGGATTGGATCGGTAATACTTACTCTCGAGCTTGACTAGAGGCTGATTGACCTTTTCCTCTAGGTCGATACGATTGACCACCTTGCGGCGCCAGAAGTGATCTTCTGGGCGGGGTCGGATTTGCTGTGCGAGGGCTTGGGCGGCAAACCCAGCCACGAGCATGCTCAGTAGAACGAGCTTTCTCATCATCAAAAACTTATTTTACGTTGAACTTGATGGTTCTCTCCAATTCGCTGAAAGGCTCTTTGAGCTTTTCGCCAGCGAAGTTGATACGGTAGACATCCTCCAAGCGAACGAACACGGTGATTCCATCGCGCGCACTGGCGACCTGACGACCAAGAGCTACCTTCATAGGGCTGCCCACGGCGTCATTGGTACCGCCTATGCGGTTGACGGTCTGCGGTGGCCCTAGCGAGAGCTGGGCTAGTACGGTCGCACCAGAGATACCGTAGCGTGCATCACGCGGCAGAGCACTACGAAAATCACGATCTGGATCAATCTTCACGAAGATGCCACTACGCTTGGGGATGAAAGCTGATCCGGTGTAGGGCTGTCCATTGGCCATCAGGGCTTGGATGGACGGCTTGGGCGGACGAATCACGGTGTAGTCCACGTTACCAATGTCGATTTTACGGCCATTGGTGAGCGAAGCGACATTCACGCGACATTTGCTACCTGTGGGCACAATGCGAAAGAGCTTTTTGTTTTGTGGACTTTGCTGTACGCTACCACCCTGAGCAGAAACCCTGGGATTGTACAGGTCGCCGAGGGCGGGTACGTCGATATTTACATCATTCCCGCAGTTTTGGTACAAGATCTGAATCGAAGCAGAAGTAACCACGATCTCAGGGCGGCGCACGGTGAATTTACCTTCCACAGAAAGGTCTTCGAACCCACCAGTGGCTTTGGGCACCTTAACCGTGGCCGACCAGGATTGTACGCCTTCGGCTTGGCCACGGGGAATCACGCTACCACTAGCCGGAATGGTGAGAACTCCCACGCTACCGGTTGAGTCGGGCTCGACATCGCCCACGGATGTAGAGAACTGCGGTTTGATTTTGTCCGAAGAGAGGACCGCAAAGAGCTTGGCACGATACTGCAAACCAGCCGGTACGATGTTGGCTTCAGGCGCGACCAAGGCTATTACCTTATCAGCTTTGAAAGTAGCTACCCCCAAGCGTTCGTTGAGCAGGTCTAGCAGCTCTTTTTCCTTCTCGAAGATATCTACTTTGAGGGCTTCGAGCATGGCCATGTTGGCGACCACGGGTCCATCAAAGGTGTGCTTTTCCCATGATTTGGTTTCGCCCCCTTGTCCTACCTGATCTTCGAGCTGATCCTCTTCCATTTTACGGGACTCATCCTTGACGTTGGCGTTGTAGATAGTACGGATGTAAGCCTTGAACTCATCGATTTTATTACGGAGTTCATAAGCCTCACCACTGCCCCGGCCACCATTGGCTAGGTCTTGCTCGCCCATCCAGTACTGGTAGTTCTTCTCCAACTCGTCTTTCTTCTCGATCTCGCCGGTCTGCGGGTCCTTGCCTGCGATTTCTTCCATCGCAATGATGTGGTCGTTGAGGAGCTTGATCATCCCCAGGGTTTCCCCTTGGATCTGATTGAGGGTATCCTTCAGACCCTCGTTATCCATCTTTCCCTGGTTTTCCATCTCTTCGTCGATCTCGTCTTTCATGCTCTTGATAAACCCGTTAGAGTTTTGTTCGGCAGTAGTGGCCGAGTTGTAGAGCTTGCTTTTGAGAATCGAAAAGGCATCCAGGATTTCCTTGCTTACGTTCATCGCCAGCAGAGCGAGCAACACGAGGTACATCATGTTGATCATCTTTTGCCGGGGAGACATTTTACCTCCAGCCATGTTTTCTCCTTTTTAGGTTTAACTCAACAAATAACGAAACTCGAAGGTAGCTTAGCGGGTGCCACCAGCCATGGCAGAAAGCATGTTGCCATAGACCCCGTTGAGTTTCTGGAGGTTGCGATTTAGCTCAGCCATGCCGGACCTGTATTGCTCGGCGTCTTTGGTGGCCTCGGCCATGCTGCTCATGGCTTCAGTCATCGCCCCATAAAATTGGTTGAGCGACTTGAGGTGCGTCTTAGCGTCCTGCAGCTCTAATTCATAGATAGAGTTGAGGGTGCTCAGGTTCTTGGTAATGGTTTGCACTTGCTCGTGATACGCTTGCGCATCGGTGGCAGCGTTGGCAAAACCAGACATGGAGCTAACGGCTGAGGAGTAGCTCTGATTGAGGCTTTCGATCTTAGAAGAAGCCTCTTTGATGCGACGGGCATACTCGTCGGTGGCACCGGCGGCGTCGGTTACGGAAGAGAGCTTGCCTACGTTCTCATTCAAGCCGGTGAGGGTCATAGAGAGTTCATCGAACACCTTGCCATCGCTCAGCTTGCCGAAGTCAGGCATCTGGAAGGAGTCGCGCTGCACTTCTGGCAGCGGCTCGGGATCCTTTTCAGCCAAGATGGGGTAGACACGCTCCCATTCGTAGTCGTCTCCTGGCGGGTCGATGGCGGAAATGAGAAACACAAACGCTTCGGTGAACATTCCGATGATGAGCATCTCGTTGGCCCCTGGCCAGTGAAGGATCTTGAAAAGAGCCCCTATGATCACGACGGCAGCGGCGGCACCATATACGAAGTTCATGACGACCTTGCCCGTGCGGGACTTCAGACCTTTTTTCTTTGCCATTTGAATCTTTCCTTAAGTTTTGAGTTCTGAAACCAATGTAGTGAAACGAGGTGTGAAAGTGTGTGAGAAACCAGTGCACAGGGCCTATCTCACAGGGCGATAGTTTCCCTGGCAATCATCTAATGTGTGCTAGAAAATAAGTACTTAGAACCCACCAGCTGCACCTGAGCGACCGATCACGGTTACGACCGAGCGGAAACCGATGAAGGATTTGGCGGTGTCGGCGTACTCGAAGCTGCGCGTACCGCAAGAGAGGAAGTATCCGATATCTTTCCAGGAGCCACCACGAGTTACCTTCCGAATCTCTTCACCGCTACCGGGGTATCGATTCTCTTCCCGAATCTTGGGATCGTGGTAGCTAGGGTTGAGGTCGTGGGCGTAGGCGTAGGCAGTTTCTTCGAAGTCGTCTTCGCACCACTCTGCTACGTTGCCAGGCATGTTGTAGAGGCCGTAGTCGTTGGGAAAGTAGGCATCAGCCGGTGCTGTGTACTCGAAATTGTCAGCGATGTAGTCGCCACGACCGGGCTTGAAGTTAGCCAGGAAACATCCCTTTGAGTTGCGTAGGTAAGGTCCCTCCCATGGGTAGAGTTTATGCTCCCAACCACCACGTGCGGCGTACTCCCATTCTGCTTCGGTCGGCAGGCGAAAGCGAGGCATGGCTGCCATTTCGCGCTCGGTACGATAAAGGTTGAGCAGCGAGGTACGCCACTTACAAAACTCCTGAGCGGCATACCAGTTAATGCCCACCACAGGGTAGTTGTCAAAGGCTGGATGCCAGAAGTAGTTTTCCATCAGGGGCTCGTTGTACGCATAAGCGAAGTCGCGAGTCCAGACCGAAGTATCAGGCATGATGACCTCTGCTAGAGCAATGTCGATGGTATCCATCGCGCCATTCTCCTGTAGCACAGCGCCACTGCCGCGCTCATTCTCAGTGGGACCATAGATGAATTGGCGATACTCATTGTTGGTGATCTCCGTCTCATCCATGAAGAATGCACTGATGGTGATCTGCCGATTGTGGGCGATCTGAGAATAGGGCACATCCTGGTCATTTTGGCCCATGTGGAAGCTTCCCGGTGGAATGTAGACCATCCCCAACGGCTGATACTGGTCCCACTCTGGGCGGTCCATCACGCCAGTCAACTCACCGCGGCTACTAGTTCCCCGGCCTCCGAAAAAGCCGCAACCTGACAAGAGGGTGCCTAGGACGGCGATCATGAGAAATACCTTTTTCATATCTGCGCTAGTTTCAAATAGGGTTTGCAGGTACACGCCTGAAGCGATTGAAGTAAGAAAACAAATAGTTCCGCGCTGCGATCATTTTTTTCGCAAAGATTTACGCGATGTTAAAGAGATTTAGAGAGGCTTTCAAAGGCAAAGGCTCACAATCTTTACAGGCATGTGGA
>CAYVAP010000424.1:0-4830 GCA_964449365.1 uncultured Bacteroidia bacterium | reverse complement strand
CATATAGGTGAGGGGTGAGTATCACTCAAAATATCTCCCTGAAGCTCTAAGTAACAGTGAACAATTAACATGGATCAATGAACAGTATAAACCGCTGCTCATCAAGGCATTCGCCTTTAAAAAGGGGGAAGTTATTTTTCTCGCGTTACTAGTGGTTTTGGCATTGAGTAATCGACCATTCAAAATTCGTACAAGATCCTGACCAACCGCATTTTTAACCACGAATTTCGAAATAAATCCACTAACCCCTATATTGGCTCACTCAGTGGTCGCACCAAACGACCAAGGTTACTACGAAGGATGTTGCTGCTATCTCGCGTCGTTCTGTTGACAGATTTGTGTTGGAGTAGATCGGTGTTTTGGGCTATCCCCTGACTTCAGATACCTGCTTGGGTAGAATAATCGGTTTCTTCAGGAAGAAACCTGGCAGCATGCAGGCCTGAAGGTAGGTTACTAGCGAAGAGAGTTCGACGTTCTCAGTGAATAGCTTGGAGTTGAAAACGCTGGTAATTAGTAGATTACGATTCGGCTGACTGATCAATACCTTCGTTCCGAAAAGCGCTAGTGCTTGCGAAACGAAGTACGCGATCATTTAGCCTAGTCCTAATAAGCTGTTTATCAGCCATTTCGACTACGGGCCAATGACTACGAACTTCGAACTCGTTCCCTAGCATCATTTTTGTTTTCTATTCGTTGGTTGTGCTCCGGGCTTCAGGTTCTCGTGCGTACAGGTTTCAGCAGGCATGACTGCTTGGTGAAAAGCTGCGCTTCGGAGATTAGGTGGCTTAGCCAAAGGCAGCGTATGGAATGATGCTCGGGAGGGGGGACGGTTGAAAAAAGCATCGCTAGCAATGCCTCTGTGCCAGGTAGGCATCGTCTTCTTCCCACTGAAAAAAACATACGCCTGCTACCCTGGGAGAAAATCACGCCAGGGAGTGAAATTTCTCATCTAAGTAACGCGAGAAAAATAACCTCCTGATTTTACGCCGAGATCTTGTGCGCAGGCAAGGAAGAAAAACTGAGTTTGGCGGGCCAAACGAAGCTTTTTCTGCACGCAGGATGCGTGCAAGAGATCAAGTCAAAAGCGGAACTTATTTTTTGAGCGTTACTAAGCAGCAAAAAGTACCCTACCGTTCGTTCGGGTAGCCTTAGGAAGGCGAAAGCCATTCTCCTCAGAGAATGGCTTTCGATATATTGTCTAGTGAGCAAACCATTCTCAAGGATGTGGTGCAATCACCACAATCAAAATGATTAGAATAAGCCCGACGATGATTTGAGAAACTATCATGAATTCCGCATTGGGATTGCTAATATGATAATTTTCCCTACTTGTTCAAATAAATTGGACAGAATTCTAAGAAAAATTCTCACAAATTTTTGAAAAACTACCGAACAACCGTTCGTTAATACATACAATTAGCTCAATATGAAGCGGTTGCCTTCCTAACAAATGTTCGTTAATTAAAATCAGTGGGTGATTTTTTTGCATCGGTCCATCTAAAAAAAACTGAGACCCAATGATGGTCGCAGGTTTTTGGAAACAGGTAAAGAACGTCAATCGATCAGTCAATCGATCATTCGACAATCAACTTGGCTTTGTGCAGCGTATTTTCATGTTGGAGCAGGAGAAGATACACCCCTGCGGACCAGTGCCGAGTGTTGAGGAATAGCTCTTTTTGGGCTTCGATTGACTGCTGAAATACTTGACTACCATCCATACGAAGGACTCGTAAATCAGCTGATTGGCGGAACTGAGGCAAGCGTACTTGAACGCGTTCTTGGGCAGGGTTGGGATAGACATGCAGGGGAGGAGCTGTGGGTGCGGTGAACAAACTCGCAGTGGCACAATTGCCGTTGGCGTCCAGGTTGCGTAGGCAGTCGAGGTCTTCCTGGCCTAGTACGCGGCTGTACAGCCGGATGTCGTCGATGATACCATGGAAAAAGCGCGTGGTGTTGGGCTCGCCACCAATGGCGATGAGATTGATATCGGGAGAGCCCGCTTTATTGAACTCCCTCACTCGCTCGCCATTGACATAGATGCTATATTCGTCATTGGCAGCATCATACGTGGCAGCCACAAAGGTCCATGCATCGAGGTCAACTGTGGCGTTGGACAAGTAATACGAGTCGTTGTTTTGATCGTTTACGCCATAGACAAACGTTGCGACCTTTCCCGTAGCTCGCTCGATTGATACATACGGCGCCAGAAAAATGGAAGCGAACCGATTGTTACCTGCCACGTCGAATTGCTCGACGTAAACCCAGGCACTCACGGTGAAATCGTCGAAGTCATCGATATTCTCTCCAATGGTAATGTTGTCATTTTCGCCGTCGAACAGGTATGCTTCGTTTTGCTGGTCAAAGCGATCACGCACCAGCACTGCGCCATTGACGGTGCCATGGTAATTGTTGCCACTTGCATCCAGAGCGTTGGTACTGAACGGATAGTGGGCTTCCAAGCCAGTGGTAATGTCTTGTGCCCAAAGCACTTTACCGCTGAAGCAAATGATCAGGCATAAAAAATAAAAACGCTTCATGAGGATAAAAGGTTAATCGGTTTCCCTTTCATGTGCGTTCTGGCTTAAAGGTTACCTAGAGCAGAGCAAACAATGCAAAAGATTTTCCGGAAAAATTCACTTTTTACGGCTCATGAGTCAACCGATCCTGATCACCAAGGCTTCCGGGGAGCGCGTGCCATTCGAGCCAGAGAAGATGCGACAGTCACTGCTTCGATCGGGAGCACTGCCTGATACGGCACAGCGCATTGTTGCGGAGATAGAAGCCGAGCTTCAGCCGGGCATCTCGACGCGCAAGTTGTATCAGCGTGCCTTCAATTTGCTGCGCAAGCATTCTCGCCCCCTGGCGGCCAAGTACAAGCTCAAGCGGGCCGTGAGGGAGCTTGGCCCTTCGGGCTACCCATTCGAGCAATACATCGGGGCGTTGCTTCGTACGCAGGGCTACACGGTGCAGGTCGGGGTACAGATCGAGGGAAAATGCGTGACCCACGAGGTAGATGTGCTGGCAGACAAAAAGAATCATCGACTGGCTATCGAGTGTAAATTTGGGGCGACCCCCAACAAACGACTCGATGTGAAGATTCCGCTCTACATTCGCAGCCGGGTGCAAGACCTGATCGACGCCTGGCAAGCCGAACCCGAGGGAGATCAGCGCGAATATGAGGGCTGGATCATCACCAACGGCGAATTTAGCAGCGATGCGCAGGCTTATGGAGTCTGCGCCGGGCTACGCCTCATCGCCTGGAACTTCCCCACTCGCGGCAACCTCAAGGAATTGATCGAGCACTCCGGCCTTTATCCAATCACCACCTTGATCACGCTAACCAAAGCCGAAAAGCGGCACTTGCTGGATCAGGATATCGTATTGGTCCGCCATCTGAGCGAAACCCCCCAGCATCTAGACCCGCTGCACCTTTCCCAATCGCGCTTGCGCAAAGTAACGGAAGAGATTGACGCCCTGACCTGAGGAATCACCATGTCGTGTCTCTCCCTCAGTGCTATCGCGGTTGAATCACCAGTTTCCCTTGCCATCGAGTCTCATTTTCCTCAACTGTGATCAGGTATATTCCTCGCGACAGGGCACCTACTCGATAGGTCCGTTGCGGCTCGGTCCACCTCCGCACCGCTCGTCCTTGTAAATCGCTGAGGGTAACTCGAAAGGGCGCGCCCGGGGCATGGGGCTTTCCCTTTAGGATAAAAGAACCACTGCTGGGGTTGGGCAAAATGACAATCTCCGATCCCGGCCCCTGAGTTGATCGCGAAACCTGGGTACAAGCCTCGCGAAAGGAGTCCAGCCAAAGTTTCGTGCCCAAAAAGGTCGGCACGGCACAAGCTTCATGGCCTAGGTTTTGCCCAGAGCTGGAAGCCCGTACGTTGGTCGCACCATTTTGCTGAAAGGTATTTTCGGCCAGCAGGGCATTTTGGTAGGGCACCACCTCGTCTGCTTCGCAGTAGTACATGTTGATGGGAGCCTGTGGGATCCAATCATAGAGATCATTATCCTTGAGAGCAAGGTTGGCCGGATGTAGGCTGTCCTGTTGCACCGCCGCCAGGTAGGTAGGCTGCAGCATGTTGCGCGCGGTATCGGGAAACGGCACCGCCACCGGGGGAGTAGTACGGTCAAAAAATTGGGGAAGCAATTGGTCGAAGGGAGCCACGAAGGCTTCACTGGGGTCATCCCACAAATCGCCATAGACATATTGGTAGGAAAACATCGTGAAGGCCAGGTAAAAAGAGATGCTAGGTGCCGGGGCCAGGAGGGCCTCTCGGGTCAAGCCCGAAAGGTCATAAGGCCCACTGCCAGGGGCAGAAGCCGTCACCGTAAATTCCTGGCTGTGCAGGGTTTCGATGGCACGATGGGTAGCCATGGCGGCATGCCCTCCCTGTGAGTACCCGGCCAAAAATAGCTGGCCGTTGAGCGAAACGGCTTGCTCTTGACACCAATGACGGGCGGCCCTGAGTAGATCCACGCTGGCGCTGGCTTCAGACTCAGCGTGTAGATAGGCATGAGGATGAGGGGGAGGGGTCGCGCCGTATCCCAGATAATCAGGCAATACGGCGAGATACCCATTGGCGGCGGTTACCACCCCAACCTGCCACTCCAGTTCCAGGTCGCTGACCAAATTGCCATAGTAGGCCGTGCCATGGTGATAGCAAAAAAGCGGCGACTCACAATTCTCCTGCGGTACGGCCATCAACCCCGAGGCAAGGGTGAGGCTATCTCCCGTCGAACTGGCAGTGTAGTAAACGACCCGATAGGCATCTACGGCAAACTCCATCGGAAGCTCGTTGAAGACCTCCTTGGCAAAGCCGT
>CAYVAP010000423.1:0-4852 GCA_964449365.1 uncultured Bacteroidia bacterium | reverse complement strand
CGGAGCATGATCGTCCTGCCCCGCGACCTGCGCCCGGTCATCGCGCGATTCCGTCTCGGATGCTTTCGGGGGTGTGCTGCGTATCGGACTGCAGGTAGGCATACATCGACTTGGAGATGTTGGTACCCCGGTCGTTGAAGAGGCAGGTGGGGCGCACCTCGTAGCCGTTGGCCCGCAGGATTTCGGTGGTGGCGTAGCCCAGGATGATGTTGCGCAGGTGGCCCAGGTGCAGGGGCTTGTTGGTGTTGGGCGAGCAATACTCGACCACCACGGCCTGCCCTTCGCCCTGTCGGCGGCGAAAGTACTCGGGATCTTTTTGGGTCTCGGCCAGCCACTGCCGCCAGAAGGCGTCGCTGAGCTTGAGATTGAGAAAACCCTTGATGACGTTGTAGCTTTCGATGGCTTCGACTTCGGCCTGCAATTTTTCCCCGATGGCTTCGCCAATTTGCGGGGGACTACCTACCTTGAGGCGAGTGAGGGGGAAGGTCACGAGGGTAAAGTCCCCTTCGAATTCCTTCTTGGTTTCCTGCACGGTAAGGCTCTCAGGCGTGATCTCCTGCTGGTAGAGCTGCTCGATGGCGGCAGCGGCAGCCGCCTGGATGGTTTGAACGGGATCTAGCATCTATCTCGGTGGGGCGTTTTAATGGGCACGAAATTGGGAAAATAACCGGACAGATGGAAATGGGGAGCGGCATCGGCGGCAAGCGGCCTACTCTGCCTGGCGACCGCATACATCCCTCACTGCGCCCAGCGCGCATACCACCGTGCCAGCACTTCTGCCGCCGGACGATGGCAGGGCGTAAAGCTGGTCAGGTTGCGCTGGGCATAGCCCAGGTAGCTGGGCCATTTCCACCAAAACATGCCCTGGCACCAGTCGGCGCCATCTAGGCCGCTGAGCACCACTTCGTAAGCCAAACGCTGGGCTTCGGCGTCATGTGCGCGGCCCTGCGGCCCGGCGTGTGGATTGCGCCAGGGAGCGGTTACACAGCGAAAGCCCACCTCCGTGAGCACCACCGGACGACCGTGCCGCTGGCTCACGGCGGCCATCTTGGCTTTCACCTGCTCGAAATTCTTACGCAACTCGGCTTCGCTGGGCTGGGCCTGATCGCTCAGGGGATAGTAGCAGTTGATACCGATGAAATCGAGCTCATCGCCAAAGGCGAGGTGTTCTGCCTCCGCGCCCCAGTTGGCGGCGTAGGTGAGCGGCCCGGCATAGACCTGTCGCAGGTCGCGGATCAGTTGCCGCCACGCCTGCGGATGGCTTTGGGTGGCCTGGGCAAATTCCACCCCGGCACACAAGGCGTCCATTTCATGCACCGCCGCCAGCATCGCATAGTGCATGATCCACTGCCGATAGTAGCGGAAAAATTCGGCCCAATCGGCCTCGCTGTCCATCTCTACCTCGCCCGGCCAGCCGCCCGGAAACCAAATTTGTGGCTTGAGCAAAGCCTGCATGCCCAGTGCTTGGGCATAACGAAAAGAGCCGACCGTGGCGGCGTCATTCTCGGTGCCCGCCCGCTGCCATACAGGATAGGGCCGTGGGCTACTGGTGCTACGCGCTCCGGTGTAGGGCACCAGCGCGATGCTGTTGACGTGCAGTTGATCCAACCGCCGCAGCGCCTCTTGCGCCGAGTCGGAGCCGTAGCCGTTATAGATGTTGTAGCCTTCGTGGGCCAGGGTCATGCCCCGATAGTAGGTCAGCGGTTCATGCGGCCAGCTTGTTTGGGGCTGCGCTTTGGCCACCTGCAAGAGGTAGCGCTGCCAGGCGGGGCCGAGCTGCTTGAGATCAGCGGGGTCAGGCTCCCAACTGGCGTAGCGAGCCAGGAAGGCTTCTTTTCCCCATTTTTCTACCAAAAAATCGATCAGCAGCCCGGCCATAGCCGCCTGGATGAGCGGCGAGTTGGTTTCGTATTGATCAGGGTCAACAGGGTCAAGCAGTTGACCGAGGGGCAAATGCCCGTCTCCAGCGGCGAGCCGTCCGGCCCAATAGCGGTGGCCCTCGCGCAGCCAGCCGGGGGTGAGGGCCACGGCCAGGCCCGTTTCCAGAATCGCCGTTTCGGGCTCACCCAACATCTCGCGCAGGAAGGGCCGCAGCAGTTCGTGCGAGGCCAGGCGACGCCGGGCGTAGTGCTGGTTTATCAGTTGATGCACCGCGTGGTCGTCTAGGTGGGCGTAGGCGTGGGCCTGCACGTTGTGCATCAGACCCATGCGCTCGGCGCTGGGGTAGAGGTGCAGCGCCACCGGGCGCAAGGGCTGCTCGGGGCGGTCGAGCCAGCGGCGCAGGCCCGCCAGGCGACTTTCCCAGCCAGCGGCCAGCCGGGCCAGGGAGTCTGGCGACAAGGCGGTTTCCTGCTGGTAAATGCGCAGGTGCGCGGTGGTGAGGTCGGGCTGCGGCTCGCGGCTGAAGTCCCAGTGCGGCTCGCCGCCGGGCTGCCAGTCGTCGGTAAACATACCTAACAGCTTGCGCTGCCGGCCGACCATCAGTTGGTAGCCCCAGCGCAGGCTGAGGGGGCTCTCCCAGGAGGAGCCGCGCGCGCCCTCCAACCAGTCGATGAGCGCCTGCGCGTGAGGCGCGGTGAGCAGGCTCAGCGGCACGTAAGCGTTGGCCGGACTGGGGTAAAAGGCTAGGCTGAGCACCTCGTCGGGCTGCGCGATGCGATGCCCGGCGAAGTGAAAGGCATCCGCCTCAAAGCAAATGGGCAAGGAATCCTGCCAACGCTGCAGCCAGCGATGCGTGGCGGGGGTGCCGATGAGCAGGTGCGGATGGGCAGCCAGCAGGCTGTCGGTGGCGGTGGTATCCGCCACCAGGGTAAAATCCAGCCAGCCGGAGGTCTCGCTTACCACGCGCTCCAGCACCGGGTATAGGCCCTCGACTGCGCTGGCATAAACCACGTAGAGGTGCCGCTGTTGTCGCAAGACCTGCACCAGGGTGTCGCGGGTGGGGCGGTCGGCAGATTGGCCGCTCGGTGTGGAAGCCTGGCAGGCTAGCAGCAGTCCCAGCAAGCCAAACCAGAAGGTGGGAGGTGGCATGGTAGAAAGGTAGGGAAAATTGAGCGTTTGCCCTTTAGGCGATGGGCTTTTCGATGCCACATTTGAAGCATAACGCATGATCTTTTGCATTTCCATTAAAAAGAAACGGTAGGAATCCGACAAATTTTCTACTTTTAAAGCTGCTTTGTCTGCCCTGATCCTAGTTGAATCCCTCACATGATGCTTTTGGCCCGCTATTATGCGATTAGTTGACCCTCATTTACCTTTTCAGGTTGTTTATTCCATTTACCATCATCAGTACTTGGGATATCTGATTTCATCTCATGTGGTGCAGCTCGCCCCCCATGGTGAGCTCAGCCTGGTGCATCAGGGGGTCTATCCCGACAACATCGAGCAATTTGCCGCAGGCGTAGACGAGCGGGATCGCCAACTGGTGGAGCTGACCAGCCACATTTTGCCGCGCGAGATCATCAAGCATTTCAAGGGCAACCCCCGCGAGGAGGTAAATTTTTGGGAGAAAAAATTTGACGGACAGCTCAAAGAGATGGCTTTGGCCCGCATCCAGCGGCATTTGGGCAAGATTTTACCCCTTCTGCGGGATCGTCCGGTTTTCTCGATGGGCAATGACAGCTATCCCGCTCAGGCGCCCCTGAACATGCTGGATGAGAAAGCCACGGTGCTGTTTCACTTCAAGCGTTTCGAAGAAGAAACGGTCTACTATCCCACCATCAAGCTGCGGGATGAGTTGCTGAAGTTCCAAAACAAAGACGCGGAGCTGCTCTGCTTGGAGCCAGCCTGGATGCTGTTTAACCGGGAGATTTTCACCTTCGAAGGCGAGGTCGAGGGTAAGAAGCTCAAGCCTTTCCTCAAGCGCTTCAACATCAAGATCCCCAAGGCCAAGGAGAAAGAGTACTTTCGCAAGTTTGTGGCACAAATCATCGAGAAGTATCAGGTCAAGCCGCAGGGCTTCGAAATTCGCAAGGTGCGCACCGAGCCGCAGTTTTCGATTTGGGTAGACGAGCATGAAAAGGATAGCTTTAGCTTTCATCGCGAGGTGTGCTACGATAGATTTTGCTTTGCATTGGAAACGGAGGGGCGGGTCAGGGCCGAGCTAGACACGGAGCGGGCCCCCTGGCGTTTTTATGCCATTCAGCGCGATGTGGAGCGAGAGGACATGGTGCGCCGACAGTTGGCCGACATGGCCCCTACTCCCAACAGCCTGACTCCCTGGCAGTACGTGGCCCGCGACAAGGGCTTGCAATGGCTCGCCCGCCACGCCGCGACTCTGCGTGAGCAGGGCATCGAGATTCGCCAGCAATCATCGCAGCCGCAAATCAATCTGGGCAGACCCCAGATCGAGCTGACCACGCAGGAAAAAGGCGACTGGTTTGACATCCGGGCCATCGTAAAGGTCGGTCAGTTCGAGATTCCTTTCATGAAGTTTCGGGGGCACATCATGAAGGGCCGCCGTGAATATGAACTACCCGATGGGAGCATTGCCATCCTGCCGGAGGAGTGGTTTAGCGACTATCGGCACTTGCTAGAGGTATCCGAGCAAAAAAATGGCGACGAAACGCTGAGCATTCGCAAGTATCAAGCCCCCCTGCTCAACCTGCCCTCGCGGGGCAAAAAGACGGCGACCCTGGGCGATAACCTCAAGCAACTCACTCACATTCCTGAGATCGAGCCCCCTGAGAACTTGAAGGCTACCCTCCGCAACTACCAGCAACAGGGGCTCAACTGGCTGTATTTTCTCAAGGAAAATAACATGGGGGGCATCCTCGCGGATGACATGGGTTTGGGTAAGACCCTACACGCCCTGGCCCTGCTGCAAAAGGAATTCGAAAACGGCGAACGCCAG